>NZ_JAIVPF010000066.1:0-35804 GCF_053528595.1 Leucobacter sp.
GGAACGAGAGGGCGAGGATCGCGGCGCCGGCGGCGATCGCGGCAGCCTGGATGTCGCTCGAGAAGAAGGGCTGGATCGTGAACTCGGCGCCGTTCGCCCCGTTCACGATGTTCACGATCGTCAGCACGACGAAGACGACCGCGACGACCAGCTGGATCGAGACGAGGATCACGTTCATGCTCGCCGCCAGCTTCACGCCGATCAGGTTGAGCACCGTGCAGATCCCGACCGTGAGCAGCACCCACACCCAGAACGGCACGTCCGGGAACACCGCCCCCATGTAGATCCCCGACAGGATCGCGTTGATCATCGGCAGCAGCAGGTAGTCGAGGGTGGCCACCCAGCCGACGAGGAAGCCGAGGTGGGCGTTGATCGCCTCCTTGGCGTAGGTGTAGGCGGATCCCGCGATCGGGAAGAAGCGCACCATGCGCGAGTAGCTGAACGCCGTGAACAGCACCGCGATCATGACGACGAGGTAGGCGAGCGGCACGTGGCCGTCGGTCTCCTCGGCGACGATGCCGAACATGTCGAACACGGCCATCGGGGCCATGTAGGCGAGGCCGATGAACACGAGATGGCGCAGCTTGAGCGAGCGCTTCAGCCGCCCCGGCTCGTGGGCGACGGCGTGGGCGATCTGATCGTCGCCCACGGCTACTCCGGAGCGGGAGGGGAGGGTGGTCATGTGATTTCCTTCACTTCGTCGTGGTTGCTACCTGTCATCCTGCGTGCGCGAGATGCTCAATGGAAACGCGCCAGCGTTTTCCGCATCTCGCGGTGGCGCCCACGGTGCCAGAGCGAGTCGCAGGATCGCGGCTGCTCGGTGGAGATCCTGCGATCCGCTTCGCGGCCGCAGGATGATGGGGCGGTGTCAGTGGCTGTGGCAGTGGTGGTCGGCGGCCGGCTCGCTGCAGCTCTGCCCGGCGCCGGCCGGGTCCTGCACGTTCGCGGCGGCCCGCGCACCGTCCATCTCGCCGCGGGCGTCGTGGATCGCGGTGCCGCCGACGACGGTCAGGTCGGCGCTCTGCTCGAGGATCTCGGCGGGCTCCATGCCGTAGAGGTCCCCCGACCAGACGACGACGTCCGCGAGCGCGCCGACCCGCAGGGCGCCGAGGGCGTCCTCGTGATGGAAGGCGTCGGCCCCGCCCTTCGTGTAGGCCTCGAGCGCGCGGTCGAGATCGAGCCGCTCCTCCGCGGTCCAGGCGTCCCGGCCGTCGAGGCGGGCGCGGGTCATGGCGCTGTACAGGCCGACGAGCGGATCCATCTCCCCCACCTGCCAGTCGCTCGAGAAGGTGACGCGCGCACCCGAGTCGATCATCGAGCGGAAGCGCCAGGCGCGGTTCCAGCGGGCCTCGCCCACGTTCTCCATCCAGGTGCCGGCCACGAGGTCGGGCGAGGCGTGCCGCGGCTGCATCGCCGCGACCACGCCGAGCTCGGCGAAGCGCGGCAGGTCCTCGGGGGCGAGGCACTCGACGTGCACGATCCCGTGACGCGCGTCGGCCCGGCCGCCTGCCCGCTGGGCGGCCTCGATCGAGTCGAGGGTGAGACGGATCCCCCAGTCGCCCGTCGCGTGCGTGTGCACCTGGTAGCCCAGGCGATCGAGCTCGACGAACAGCTTCGTGAACTCGGTGGGTTCAAGGCTCGTGTGGCCGCGGTGCCCCGGACGGTTGGCGTAGTCCTCGAGCATCGCGGCGGTGTGCGGCTCGATCACGTCGTCGGCGTAGAGCTTGACCGGGCCGAGCTTGAAGCGCTCGTGCTGCGGGGTCTCGCGGATGGCCTCGGTGATGCGGGCGCGGAAGTCGCCGTCGGCGCCCACCGGGTGGTAGATCGCGGCGATGGTGCGGCTCGTGAGCCGGCCCTCGCGCTCGGCACGGGCGAAGAGGTCGAGCTCGGCGAGCGGCACCTGGGGTTCGACGACCGTCGTGATACCGAAGCGGGCGGCCATGTCGAGGCTGTTCGCGATCTTCGCGTAGCGGCGATCCGGCGAGTACATGGGGATGTCGCGCTGCAGCTCGGCGAGGCCGTCGATCGTCATCGCGCTCGTGTAGAAGTCGGTGACCCAGCCCGTGGGCTCGCCCGTCGCGGGGTCGATCTCGGGGTTGCCCCAGGCGATGTCGCCGCCGTTCAGGATGCCGAGCCTGGCGAGGGCGGGGCGGTTGAGCCAGACCGAGTGCTGGTCGTAGGTCGTGATGAACACCGGCCTGTCGGTGACGCCCACCAGGTCGTCGGCGTTGGGGCGGCGGCCCTCGACCACCGAGTAGAGCGCGTTCTCGGCGCAGATCCAGTCGAGCGCGGGATGGGTCTCGGCGAACTCGGCGATGCGGGCGCGCACCACGTCGAGGCTCTGCACCTGGTCGAGGCTCACGGCGAGGTCGTCGAAGCCGAGCAGCAGGTGGTTGTGGGTGTCGGCGACGCCGGGCGTGAGCAGACGGCCCTCGAGCTGCACCGTGCGCCGGGCGGCCGGCGCGTCGGCGGCCGGGCCGACGTAGCTGATGCGGTCGCCGGTGACGCCGAGCGCCTCGGCCCAGGGCTGCTCGGGATCGAAGGTGCGGATCCTTCCACCGGTGAAGAGGGTGTCGACGGCCATGTCAGCTCCAGGGATCGGGCCCGGGATCGTGCCGCGGGCAAGTTCTTTCACTCCAGAGTAAATTAATTTACTCAAATGTCAAGAAACTCCCCCTCGCGCGGATCCGCCCTGCGGCCCGCTCCCGCCCCAGAGCAGAACGCGACTCCCACCGGGAAGACGGGCGGGACCGACGCGAACGGCGCACGGCGGCTCGGAGCCCTGGCATACTGACTGTCATGGCCCGACCGAGCACGCAGCAGCAGCGCCGCAGAGAAGTCGTCGACGCAGCCCTCGCGGCGGCGGCGGCGCACGGACTGCGCAACCTGTCGCTCACCGACGTGGCCAATCAGGCCGGCGTCACCCGGGGCGCGCTGCTCTACTACTACGAGGATCTCGAGGCGATCCTCGTCGAGGCCCACGCCGCCGGCATGCGCCGCGTGGGCGAGGAGCGTGCGGCGCTCGTGGCGCAGCAGCGCGGCGCGGCGCGGAAGCTCGGGACCGCCATCACCGCCGGTCTCCCCGAGGGCCCGGACGACGCGCTCATGCGCCTGCTCTACGAGTTCGACGTGCTCGCGGGGAAGTCGCCGCTGCACGACGAACTCGTGCAGCGGCTCTACCGCGAGCAGCTCGCCCTCTACCGCGGGATCCTCGAGGAGGGCGCGGCCTCGGGCGAGTTCCGGCTCACCGGCCCCCTCGAGGACGTCGCGATGAACTTCGTGGCGCTCGAGGACGCCTACGGCCTCCACATCGTGGCCGGCGGCAGCATCACCCTCGCCGACGCCCAGCGCGCGATCCGGCTCTTCGCCGAGCAGTCGGGCGCCCCGCTCGCCGCAGAGGGCTGAGCGGGGCGGGCGCGTCTCGGCTACGCCGCCGTCGTCTCCGCTGCGGCCTCGCGCGCGCGGAGGTCCCGGCGCATGATCTTGCCCGAGCTCGACTTGGGTATCGCTTCCACGAACTCGACGCGGCGCACCTTCTTGTAAGGGGCGACCCGCTCGGCGACGAACGCCATGACCTCGTCGGCGCCGAGCCCGCTGTCCGGAGCCGCGACGACGAACGCCTTCGGCACCTCCTCGCCGTCCTCGTTCCGCACCCCGATGCACGCGACGTCCATGATCTCCGGGTGCGACAGCAGCAGCGCTTCGAGCTCCGCGGGGGCGATCTGGTAGCCCTTGTACTTGATGAGCTCCTTCACCCGGTCGACGATGGTGAACGAGCCGTCGGCGCGATGCACCGCGACATCGCCGGTGTGCAGGAAGCCGTCTGCGTCGAGGGTCTCAGCCGTCGCGTCCGGGCGATCGAGATACCCGAGCATGACGTTCGGGCCGCGTACCCACAGCTCCCCCGGCCGGTCGTCCTCGGTCACCTCGGCGCCGGTCGCGACGTCGACGAGCCTGGCCTGCTGGTTCGGCAGCAGGACCCCGATCGAACTCACCGGCAGATCGGTGCGCTGCGGCGGGATGACGTGCGACACCGGGCTGAGCTCCGTCATCCCGAATCCCTGCAGCATCCGCGCGTGGATGCGGCGCGAGGCCGCCTCGCCCGTCTCCCCGTCGAGCGGCGCCGCTCCGGAGAGCAGCGTCCGCACGCTGGAGATGTCGAAGTCGTCCACCACGGGGTGCTTCGCGAGCGCGACCGCGATCGGCGGCGCGATGAACACGTAGGTGCAGCGGTGCTCCTGGATCGCGGTCAGGAACGCGACCAGGTCGAACCTCGGCATCGTCACGAGCGCGGCCCGGGCGCGCAGCGCCAGGTTCAGCAGCACCGTCATGCCGTAGATGTGGAAGAACGGCAGCACCGCGAGCACACGATCGTCGCGTTCCACATCGATGACGGGTCCGCACTGGGACACGTTCGCGACGAGGTTGCGATGCGTGAGCATGACGCCCTTCGGCACCCCGGTCGTGCCCGAGGAGTAGGGCAGCACCGCCAGATGGGTCGCCGGATCGAAGGAGACCTCGGGCGGCCGCTCCCCCGCCGACAGCAGGTCCCCGAGGGAGGGGTGGCCCTCGGCCCCGTCGAGCACGATCAGCCGTTCGTCGGAGATCCCGGCCGCCGCCGCCGCGATCCTCGCCTGCGGGAGCAGCTGCGAGACCGTGATCAGCCACTCGGCTCCGGCATCTCCGAGCTGCTTCTCGATCTCCCCGGCGGTGTAGAGCGAGTTCAGCGTCGTCACGACCGCCCCGAGCCGGAGTGCGCCGTGGAAGACCGTGGCGAAGGCCGGGGCGTTCGGGCAGAGCAGACCGACGACCGTGCCGAGGCCGGCGCCCCGGGCCGCGAGCGCTCCGGCGAACGCGTCGATCTGAGCGGCGAGCTCGCCGTAGCTCGTCTCGGCCCCGGTCGCGGAGTCGATGAGCGCGGTGCACGAGAGCTCCTCCGGCTGCAGGGAGCCGAAGAGGAACTCATGGACGGAGACGTCCGGAATCTCGACGTCGGCGTACGGGCTGGTGTACATGGTGACCTCCTGGTCCGGCGGTCGTCCTCGACCGCCTCAGCGGGGATGTGTTCAGGCGCGCGGGGCCAGGGATTCGGACTCCGCGGTCGCAGCCGCGGGCGCCGTCCCGGACGGGACGTTCTCGGCCGCGGCGAGATCGATGCTCGGGACGGGGCGCCGGAATCCCCGGGTGAGCACGGCGAGGACGACGAGTCCGAGCACGACCCAGGCGCTGCCGATGCCGAGCGCCAGCGGGCTGAGATTCGCCAGCAGGAACAGGTCGACGACCGCTCCGACGATCGGGACGAGGATCCACCCGATGACTCCCCCGGCGGTGCGCGGACGGTCGGACGCCCGCCGCCACAGCACGATCACGCAGACGTTCGCGGTCGCGAACGCGAGGAACGCCCCGAAGTTGATGAGCGAGGTCGCGTCGCCGACGGTGAAGAACTGCCCGGCCACGCCGATCACCGCGATGATCAGGAGACTCGCGACCGGGGTGCGGAAGCGGGCGGAGAGCCGGCCGAAGATCCGGCGCGGCAGGACGCCGTCGCGACCCATCACGAACAGCAGCCGGCTGCCGCTCGCCTGCACCGCGAGGCAGGACGCGATGGTTCCGATCAGCATCGCCGCGTTGACGAATCCGGCGAACACCGGGCCGCCGATCACGCCCATGATCTCGAATCCGGCGGTGTCCGGCGCCGCGAAGTCGAATCCGGGATGGGCCCACTGCAGCACGAAGGCGACGAGGATGAAGATGCCGCCGCCGATGAGGACGACTGCGACGATGGCCCGGGGCACATTCCGCCTCGCGTCCTTCACCTCCTCGCTGAGGGTCGACACCGCATCGAATCCGAGGAAGGAGTAGGCGGCGACCGCGGCTCCGGCGACGACGGCGGGCAGTGCCAGATCGGCGGGGAGCAGGGCCGGCGCGACCGCGTGGCCCGCGCTCGCCGCGAACACCGTGCCGCCGATGACGGCGGCCGCGACGGCCAGGAGCACGATGACGAGCAGCACGCGGTTGAGCCCGTCCGCGAGGCGCAGCCCGATGACGTTCACGACGGTCGTGACGGCGATGATGACGAGCCCCCACCCCCAGGACGGGAGGAACGGGAACTGGGCGGAGATGTAGAGGCCCGTGATCAGCCAGGCGACCATCGGCAGGAACAGATAGTCGAGCAGGATCACCCAGCCGGCGAGGAAGCCGGCGTGCGAGCCGAGCGTGCCGCGCGCGTAGGTGTAGATCGAGCCCGAGGCGGGGAAGGCCCGCGCGAGCTTGCCGTAGCTGAGCGCGGTGAGCAGCATCGCGACGGTGGCGACGGCGTAGGCGAGCACCGTCGCCCCCTCGGACAGCACCGCGATCACCCCGAAGGTGGCGATGACGATGGCCGGCGCCATGTAGGAGACGCCGAAGATCACGAGCCCCGAGTACGAGAGCTGCGGAACGAGGCGGTTCGAGCCGACGATTGCGCCGGCGTCGTGCTGAGCGGTCATCGCGAAGGCCACCAATCCCGAGAGGTCCACAGGCCGAGTTCGGCCTCCGCTGCTGCGCCGATCCGGAAGGCGGTCGCGTCGTCGTAGGGGCGGCCGACGATCTGCACCCCGGTGGGGAGGCCGTTGGGCGCGCGTCCCGACGGCACGGAGAGCACCGGCACGCGGCCCACGATGTTGAAGGGCATCGTCATCATGGCGTCGAGCATCGCCGGGGTGTCGGTGCACGGATCGTCCGCGGCGAACCCGGTGTTCGCGAGGGTCGGGCACAGGAGCGCGTCGTAGTCCTCGAACAGCTCGCCGAGCGGGCGGTAGAAGGCGTTCTCGCCCACGAGCCCCTCCGCGTAGCCGATCCGGGGCGCGGCCGCGCGCCCGACGAAGGCCCGCGTGTACGGCATGAGCCGGGCGGCCCGCTCCGGGTCGCCGTCGATGAGGGACTCGACCGACGCCCCCATGATCGCGTTGAAGTGCGCCCACAGGAGCTCGGACATCTGCTCCGAGGTCCAGGGCAGCTCCACCTCCTCGACCACGGCTCCGGCGCCGCGGAGCGCATCGGCGAACGCCAGGGTGTTGGCGATCACGACCGGGTCCGGATCGAAGGCGCCGAGCGCGAGGCTCAGCGCGATCCTCGTGCCGGCGAGGCTGCCGGCGACGGGGGCGAGCACGGGATTGTCGCGGAGCGAGGCCTGGTCGCCGCGCCACCGGCCGACGATCACGTTCTGCAGCGCGGCGACGTCGGCGACGGAGCGGCCCATCGGACCGTCGGCGCAGTAGGAGTCGGCGTTGAACGGCGCGATGCCGGGAACGCGCGCATAGGGCGGCTTGAAGCCGACCGTGCCGCAGTAGGCGGACGGGATCCGGATCGAACCGGCGATGTCCGAGCCCGTCGCGAGCACGGCGGTGCCCGCGGCGAGCGCGGCGCCGGAGCCGCCGGAAGAGCCCCCGGGTGAGAACTCGGGATTGTGCGGGTTCCGCGTCACGCCCCACAGCTCGGTGTGCGTGACCGCTGCGGCGCAGAACTCGGGGGTCGTCGTCCGGGCGTGCACGACGGCGCCGGCTCCGTAGACGCGTTCGACGACGGGATGCGTGATCTCGGCGACGGCCCCGCGGCAGAGGAGCGATCCGTCCTGCTGGAGCCGCCCGGCGATGGGCTGCTCGTCCTTGAGCGCGAGCGGGATCCCCTCGAGCGGGCGCTGCGTCCCCTCGCGGAATCGCCGCTCCGACTCGCGGGCGGCGGTGCGGGCCTCGTCGCGCAGCCGCTCGGTGAACGCGTTGATCACCGGTTCCACGGCGTCGGCGCGGGCGAAGACCTCGTCGAGGAGCTCGACCGGCGAGAGCTCGCGGCGCTCGAACAGTCCGGTCGCCTCGGCGGCGGTGAGATAGATCGTCATCGGCATCCCTCCTGAGGCGCTGCGTTGCGCCTCCGTACAGTGTACGAAAACTACACTACAAGAATGAGCCCACGTCAAGACCCCGATCCGCAACCGCTTCGTCAGAGCGTGCCGCTCTCCCGCAGGATCATCACCGACGCGGCGATCTCCTACATCGAGCGGCACGGCGTGGAGCGCCTGTCGATGCGCCATCTCGCCCGGGAGATCGGCTGCGGCACCATGAGCCTGTACTCCTACGTGCAGAACCGCGACGACCTCACCCGCGCGATCGTCTCGGAGCTCATCGCGCGCAGCCGGCTCCCCGAGATCGCGGCGCACGACTTCCCGTCGTGGCAGCAGCTCGCCCGCGACCTCTGCTCCGCGTACCGGGACCTCGCCTTCGCCTATCCGCGCTCCCACGAGCTCCTCGGCCTCGCGCCCTACGAGGTCGAGCCCGTGGCCTCGCATCTCCACGGGCTCCTCGCCGCGATCGAGCGCGCGGGGCTCACCGCCGAGCGGGCGGCCGAGGTCTTCAGCGCGCTCGACGCCTATCTCACGGGATACTTCGCGGTGAGCGTCCGCTCGGCGGTCGAGGATCGGCACCCGACCACCGAGCGCGACCTCGCGCTGCAGCGGCTCCGGGCGCCCGAGCTCTTCGAGCGCGGGCTGGAGGTCTTCATCCTCGGGTTCGAGCAGGAGTTCGCCCGGCGGGACGCGGCCTAGCGCTCCGAGATTCCGCCGGCGTGCTCCCGGTCATCCTGCGCGCGCAGCACGACCGGCTCCGCCGCGACCGCCCGGCGGAACCGCTCACTCGAGCGGCCCGAGCCAGGTCGAGGGATCGGTGCTCGGATCCCCGCTGCGCCCCCGCACCTTCGCGGCGCGCATGTCATCGGCGACCGCCCGGGCGCTCCCGAACGGGCACGCGTCGAGGTGCGCCTCGACGGCGTCGACGTCGGCCTGGAGCTTGTCCTGGCTGAGCTTGCGCGCGGCGGAGATCTCGTCGATCTCGATCCGGAAGGAGACGACGCCGCGGGCGAGCGACGCGAGATCCTCCCGGCTCATGGTGCTCGTCGACCACCCCGACCCCATCGCGCCGACCTCGTTGTGCCGCACGGTGCGCTCGAGCACACCCGGGTTGTCCGCCGCCGGCAGGCGCCGGTACCGCCCCCGCACGTGCACGGCCGTGTAGTTCCAGGTCGGCACGTCGGGCTCCGCACGGTACACCCCCGGGGTGATGTAGCTGTGGGGGCCCGAGAACACGACGAGCACCTCGGCCCCGTCGGGGATGCCGGTGAGCAGGGCGTTCCGGATCGCGCCGTGCCCCTCGAGCACACGATCCGCTCCCTCTCCGACGAGCTGGAACGGCAGGTGCGCCGCTCCGAGGGCTCCGCCCGAGATGCCGACGAGCACTCCGAACGGGTGCCGTCCGATGAGGTCCTCCGCGAAGGCGGGGTCCTCGATCTGGAATTCAACCGGCTGGTACACGGGTCCTCCTCGACGCCACGAACTGTTTCGTACACTGTACCGAGCGGGGCGCGGCGTCGCCACCGGTACGCCGCAGCCGGGCTCAGCGGTAGCGGAGCAGGCCGCCGTCGCGCGTCTCGATGAGCCGCCGGGTCTCGTTGAGCAGTCTCGACGAGGACGTCGCACGTGTCCGGTCCCGCGCCCCGAGTCCCAGCAGGATCGCGTCCACGAGCAGGAGCGGCATGAGCGTCTCGCCCGTCAACCCGCCGGGCGAGGCGGCGAGGTCGATGATCACGGCCATCCGCTCCCTCACCTCCGGCGGCAGACCCGAGGTGACGAGCAGCACCGGCACGCCGAGCCGCTCCGCGCGGTCCAGGATGACCTCGATCTCGCGGAAGAGCCGCCCCGGGCAGAACACGACGACGCAGTCGCCCTCGCGGAGCTGCATGAGGTCGTCGGCGATGTCGAATCCCATGCCCCCGATGTGCCGCGCGATCAGGCCGAGGCGGGAGAACTTCTTCGCCGCGTACTCCGCAGCGGTGCTCGACACACCCGTGCCGAAGGTGAAGACGCTCCGGGCCTCGAACAGGCGGTCGATGAACGCCGTGAGCGCCTCCGCGGGCACCAGGCCCAATGTCGTCTCGATGCGCTCCACCGCATCGACGCTCACCTGCCCGAGCAGATCGTGCTCGGGATCCCCCTGCGCGGCCTGCAGCCGCCGTTCGAGCCGCGTCGCGGGATGGACGACCGGCGACATGCTCAGCCCGATGCTGCGCTTCAGGTCCCCGAGCCCGGAGTAGCCGAGGGTCTTCGCCGTCCGCACCACGGTCGCGTCGCTCGTCCGCGCCTGCCGGGCGATCCGCTGGGCGCTCAGGTAGAGCACGTGCTCGGGGTTCTCGCCGATGAACGTCGCCACCCGGCGCTCCGCCGGGCTGAGCTCCCCCTCGAGAGCCGCGATCCGCTCGGACAGCGTCGCCGCGCCGTCGGGGACCGGGGTCGGCGCAGCGTCAGTCATGTCGTCCTTCCGAGTCCCGTCGCCGCGCGAGCGCCCGCGCGAAGAAGTCCGTCACCGCCGGAACCATCTCATAGGCATTATGTCCGACGCCGGGCACGATCGCCTGCTCGCTCGCGATGCCGTGCGCCGCGAAGTCGTCCATGAGCGCCCGCATCTTCTGCTGCCGGTTCGTTCGCTCGTCGTTCACCCCGGCGAGGTAGAAGGGCGAGTCGGGGCCGGTCGCGATCTCCCACGTCTCGGTGTCGAGCCCGCCGATGAGCATCTGCACGGCGACGTCGCGCATCGCCTCGAGCCGGATCCCTCGCCCGAGCACCTCCTCGAGGTTCCGCGTGCCGATCGGCCAGTCGCGGGTCTCGTCTACGAGCGTGACCACTCCCGGGGCTCCGATCGAGATGGCGTGCAGGCGATCCGGGTGCCGGTAGTAGAAGCGGTGCGTGAAGTGCCCGCCGCCCGAGAATCCGCCGAGCATGAAGCGGTCGACGTCGACTCGGTACAGCGCCGCGACCTCGTCGACCATGCTCAGCAGGATCTCGTCGAAGCGGATCCCGTGGAACTCGAGGTACTTGTAGCTGTGCAACTCGCCGGGCTCGATGATCCCGACCGGGAAGAGCGGAGCGAGCACGATGCACCGGTGCTCGTTCGCGAACGCGGTGAAGAGGTCGCGATAGGCCACCGGGTTGCGCTCCGTGCCGTGGACCAGGACGAGCAGGTCGAGCCGCTCGTCGCCGTCCTCTTCGTACCCGTCGGGTACGGCGAGGCAGTACGAGAATCGCTGATCGGCCTGCGCCGCGAAGAACGGCGTCTGCCCGAAGTGGTAGTAGCTGAGGTCTCGGCCGTGGCCGGGGGTGGTGCGCATGCGTGACTCCTTCGTTCGGGTTCAGAGGGTGTGGTCGGGAAGTTCGGCGCCCTGGAAGCCGGCGGCGGCATAGGGGTGCTGCGACGGCGGACCGGCGCTCACCCACAGGAGGCCCGCCTCCGGCTCGGCGATGACCCCGCAGACCGTCATGTACTCGCCGAACTCGTGCCGGTCGTCGGACTGCACGGAGATGGCGTTCTCCGGATCCTGCCGATCGCGCATGATCTCGGCGATCCTCTCGCGGCCCACCGGACCCGAGGCGGGATCCGAGAGCTCGGCGATCCGGCGATACCGGATCTCGGAGTTGCGCAGGCGGTCGCCGACCGAGCGCTCCTCGCCGCGCAGCTCCTCCGAGAGGTAGTGGTTCGAGTGGAAGATCCGCCCCCGTTCGGGGAGCAGCCGGGTCATCCGGTCGGGGGTGTTCTCCAGGTCGACGGCCCTGCCGCCGCCCTGCAGGAGCAGGTTCCGCGACGACGCGCGATCGAGGGACTCGACGGCGGCGATCGCGGAGTCGAGGTCGCGGTGCTGCAGGGCCAACCGGGTGAACAGATACCGCGGGTACCCGGTGCGCCAGCCCTCGCAGGTCAGGAAGTTCGCGAAGGCCGAGAGCCCGGCGTCGTTGATCCCGATGTAGGAGATCTGCCCGGCCGGCACGACCATGAGGATCGCCGGTCCGCCCGTGGGACGGAACTCGACGACCACGAGGAGGTCCCGGTACATGGCGGGGAGATCGGCGTTCTGCCCGGTGAACGTGGTGCCGGTGGCGGTGGCCTCGGGCTCGAAGGCGAAGGTCGTGCACTCGTTGGAGGCTTCGAGATCCCCGACGAGGTCGGCGTAGATCTCCGCCCGGAGCTGCAGGAGGTACGCCTCGCCGAGCGAGATCCCAGCCCCGTCGGCGAGACCGGCCAGCTCCTCGTCCAGGTCGGGCGACACCGCGCGCACCGCCTCCCGGTACTCGAGCGAACGATCGGCGGCGCGATCGGCCGGGATCCCGCTCGCCTCGAAACGCTCGCGGAGCCGGTCGAGATGGAGCCCGATCCCGTCGCGGCAGGACTCGCCGTACCGGCGGCCGATCTCCTCGGGCGACCCGGAGAAGGTGAAGCGCGGAAGATGGACGGTCATGAGGACTCCTGAACGGTCGAGAGGTGGTGGCAGGCGACGGATACCGGGCCGTCGCCGGGAAGCGGAACGAGTTCGGGCTGCTCCGCCGCGCAGAGCTCCGTGGCGAAGCGGCAGCGTGTGCGGAAGCGGCAGCCGCTCGGCGGGGTGACGGGGCTCGGGATCTCGCCGCCGAGCACGATCCGGTCGCGCACGGCGTCCGCTTCCGGATCCGGCACCGGGATCGCCGAGCGGAGAGCCCTCGTGTACGGGTGCTGCGGGCGCTGGATCACGTCTTCAGCCCGTCCGAGCTCGACGATCTGCCCGAGGTACATCACGGCGATCCGGTCGCTGATGTGCCGCGCGACGGACAGGTCATGGGTGATGAAGACGTAGCTCAGCCCCAGGTCGCGCTGCAGGTCCGTGAGCAGATTGATGATCTGCGCCTGCACGGAGACGTCGAGCGAGGCGATCGACTCGTCGAGCACCAGGAACTCGGGATCGCAGGCGAGCGCCCGGGCGATGCCGACGCGCTGCCGCTGCCCGCCGGACAGCTCGAACGGCAGGCGGTCCGCGAACGAGGGCTGCAGCCGGACGAGTTCGAGCAGCTCCGCGACGCGATCCGGGATCTCCCGGGCCGGAAGACTCCGGTGCACGCGGAGCGGCTCGGCGATCGAGCCGCCGATGCTGACCCGCGGGTTGAGCGAGGTCTGCGGATTCTGGAAGACGAGCTGGGCGCGACGGCGCTCCGCCGGAGTCGGCGGACGATCCGGATCCGAGTCCCCGATCCGGATCGAACCGGCGGTGGGCGCTTCGAGCCGCACGAGCATCCGTCCGAGAGTGGACTTGCCGGATCCCGATTCGCCGACGAGGCCGAGGGTCTCTCCCCGCCTGACCTCGAGGGTGACTCCGGAGACCGCGTGCACGTTGCCCACCGTGCGGCGCATGATCCCGCCCTTGATCGGGTACTCCTTCGCGACGTCCTCGACGCGGACGAGGACGTCCGGTGACGCGTTCGTCATGATGCGGCCTCCTGGTGTGCGGGCCGGCGGTCGGCCGCCGGCCTGAGCGGGTGGATGCAGGACGCGCTGTGACCGGGGCCGATCCGCACCGCGGGCGGCAACGCCTCGCGACAGCGGCTCGAAGCCAGGGGGCAGCGGTCCGCGAAGCGGCAGAGCGGCTCCGATTCGGTGACGGTCGGGAGTCCTCCGGGGATCGGCTCGAGCCGCTGCGAGGGCCGGTCGATGCGCGGCAGCGATGCGATGAGCCCCGCCGTGTAGGGATGCGCGGGGCGGAGCAGCACCTCGGCCACCGGCCCCTCCTCGACCAGCCGTCCCGCGTACATGACCGCGATCCGGTCGACGAGTCTCGCGATGACGCTGAGGTCGTGGGTGATCCAGATGACCGCCATGCCCAGCTCGGCGCGGAGTCCCATCACCAGATCGACGATCTGCGCCTGCACGGTGACGTCGAGCGCCGTGGTCGGCTCGTCCGCGATCAGGAGCTCCGGTTCTCCGATCAGCGCCAGCGCGATCATGATCCGCTGCAGTTGACCGCCGGAGAACTGGTGCGGGTAGGAGCCGAGGCGCTCGCCCGGATTCGAGATCCCGACGCGCTCGAGCATCGCGACGGTCCTCGCCGTGATCGCGCCCCGGCGCCGCTCGCCGTGGGCCCGGAGGACCAGCGCGAACTGCTTGCCGATCGTGAGCGTCGGGTTGAGCGCCGTCATCGCGTCCTGGTAGATCATCGCGACGCGGTCGCCGCGGATGCGGCGGGCGCGCGGGTCCGCTCCGATCAGCTCGATGCCGTCGAAGCGCGCGGAACCGGACAGACGGACGCCCGTGCGCGGGAGCAGCCCCATGAGTGCGAGCGAGGAGACCGACTTCCCGGACCCGCTCTCCCCCACGATCGCGAGCGCCTCGCCGCGGGCGAGTTCGAGGCTGACCCCGTCGACGGCGACGAGCGGGCGGCCCTCCGAGCGGAACTCGACTCCCAGCCCGTCGATGCTGAGCAGCGATTCAGGCATCAGTTCCTCCTCCGTCGCGGATCGAGCGCGTCCCCGAGACCGTCGCCGATGTAGTTCACGGCGAGGGCGACGAGGAAGATCATGAGCCCCGGGAAGAAGCCCCGCCACCAGTGCCCCTGGGTGATGACCGACTTCACCGACTGGTTCAGCAGCGCGCCCCAGGTCGACTCCGGCGGCTGGAAGCCCATGCCGAGGAACGACAGCGCGGACTCCGCGAGGATCGCCGCGGCGATCCCGAGGGTCGCGGTGACGACGATCGGGGTGATCGCGCCGGGCAGCACGTGCACGGTCGCCAGCCGGAGGTCGCGGGCCCCGAGCCCCCGGGCGGCGGAGACGAACTCCTGCTGCTTCTCCGCGAGGCAGGCGGCGCGCACGAGTCGCGCCGTGTTCATCCAGCTGAACAGGGCGATCGAGATGACGATGGCCCAGAAGCTGGGCCCGATGAGCGTGACGAGCAGGATCACGACGAAGAGCGCCGGAAGGGAGTAGAAGACGTCGACGATCCGCATGAGCAGGTTGTCGACGATGCCGCCGCAGTACCCGGCGATGGCGCCGATCGTGACGCCGAGGACGAGCGAGGCGATGACCGCCGCCGCCGCGACCGAGAGCGTGAGACGTCCGCCGGTCAGCACCCGGGACAGCTGATCGCGCCCGAGTTCATCGGTCCCCATCCAGTGGGTGAGCGACGGCGCCTGGTTCTTGGCGGCGAGGTCGACCCCCTCCGGGGCGAACGGGACGAGGAACGGCCCGATCACGACGGCGAGCACGATGACGAGGAGGGTGATCGCGCCCGCGACCGCGAGCCGGTGCTGCATGAAGCGGCGCAGGAAGCCTGCGGGACGGGAGGTGCGCGGGCGGACGCGTGCGACGGCCGCGCCCACCGCGCCGGTGGTGGGGCTAGGCATAGCTGATCCTCGGGTCGAGTCGCGCGTAGACGAGGTCCGCGACGAGATTGGCGATGACGACGAGCAGGGCCGCGATCATGAGCAGCCCGAGCAGCACCGGGTAGTCCCGCTCGTTGGCCGACTCGATGAAGAGGCGCCCCATCCCGGGGAGCCCGAAGATGGTCTCGGTGATGACCGCGCCGAGGAAGATCTCCGGGATGCTGAGGAGCACCACGGTCGTCACGGGAATGGCCGCGTTCTTCAGGGCGTGGCCGACGATGACCGTGCGCTCTGCGAGTCCGCTGCCCCGCGCCGTGCGGATGTAGTCCTGCGCGAGCACGTCGAGCATCGACGAGCGCACGTACCGGGTGAGGCTCGCGACGCTCACGAGGCTCAGCACGGCGACCGGCAGGATCAGGTGGCGGATCCGGTCGATCACGCCGTCGAAGCCGGTGTAGCCCGCACGCAGGTCCTGCAGGCCGGAGGCGGGGAGCCACCCGAGCTGGAACGAGAACACGTAGACGAGCATCAGCGCGAACCAGAAGCTCGGGGTGGCGAGTCCGATGAACGAGAGGCCGGTGGTCGTGTAGTCGAAGGCCGACTGGCGGTTGACCGCGGCGACCACGCCGATGACGAGTGCGAGCACCGTCGACAGCAGGAAGGCGAGCCCGGAGACGGTGAGGGTGACCCCCACGCGCTCCCCGATCACCTGCAGCACCGGTTGCCCGGTCTTGAACGACTCGCCCCAGTCGCCCGTGACGACTCCCCCGATCCACCGCAGGTACTGCACCGGGATCGGATCGTTCAGCCCGTACTGCTCGCGGATCTTCGCCATCTGCGCCGCGGCCGCCGGGTTGGAGCCGCCCTCGCCCACGGAGAGCGGCCCGCCCGGTGTCATCTGCAGGAGCGCGAAGACGATGATGCTGATCGCGATGAGCAGCGGCACCGCCTGCAGCAGGCGACGGATCAGGTAGTCAGCCATCGCTGCCCGCTCCGGCGACCTCCCAGTTCGCAATGCTCTCCGACGTCCAGGCGCCGAACCAGGAGCCGGTGTCCACCCCCGTCAGCCGCGAGTTCCAGGCCATCCCGTTGATCCCGGCGTAGAGCGGGATCGCGACCCGCTCCTCCGTGAACAGGGTGTCGATCTCGCCGAGGATGGCGCTCCGCTTCTCGGCGTCCATCTCGCTCGACGCCTCCTGCACGAGCCGGTCGTAGTCCGCATTGCTCCACCAGCTCGCCGAGATCCCCGACGGGTTGTCATCGCTCGGGATCGAGGCCGTCGTGAACTGCGAGATCCAGGTCGTGGGATCCGGGGCGTAGCCGTCGCGGGACATCGCCAGGTCGAAATCGCCGGTCGCGAGGAGACCGCCCTGATCGCGGCTGTCGAAGAGCCGGTTCGAGGGGACGTTCTCGATCTTCACCTCGATGCCGATCTCGGCCAGGTTCTGCTGGATGAGCTGCTGGTACAGCTCGCGGACGTGGTCGCCCGCGATGGTCTGGAACTTCAGGCTGGCGCGCACGCCGTCCTTCTCGCGGACGCCGTCGGACCCGAGTGCCCAGCCGGCGTCGTCGAGCGCCTTCGCGGCGGCGTCCGGATCGAACGCGGCCGGTTCCGAGGGCACCGACCCGACGCCGGAGTAGAGGAAACTGCCGGTGAGGGACCCGAAACCGCCGAGCACGTCATCGATGATGGCTTGCCGGTCGATGCCCCGGTCGATGGCCTCGCGGATCGCGGGATCGCCGAGGACGGGGTGGGGCGTGCCGAGTTCACCGCCGTCGCTGTGGTTCAGCCAGAGCCACTCGACGAACCAGGGCTCCTCGCTGATGCTGGTGGTGATCGGCGCGCCATCCGCCTCCTGCTGGGTGAGGTTCTCGAAGTCGGCGCCGGTGAAGAAGAACACCGAGTCGTACTCGCCGCCGGCGAAGGCCGTCATGGTGGACTCGCGATCCGGGGTGATCTTGACGGTCACGCCGTCGAGCTTGGGCAGTTCCGGGTCGACCCAGTAGTCGTCGTTGCGGTCGAGGGTGATGCTGTCGCCGGACTTCCACTCCTCGAGCACGAACGGCCCGGTGCCGAGCGGGAGCCGCACCTGCGGATCGCTCTCCTCGATCGCCGGGGAGTCGAACTCGTGCTCGGGCAGGGTCACCTGGAACAGGTTGAGGAACGAGGGAGTGGGGGTCGAGAAGGTGACCTCGAGCGTCTGCGGGTCGATCACCCGAGTGGCCTCGATGGCGCCGTACTCCGGGTCGGTCACGATCAGCGAGGCGGGATCCTGGACCGCCGCGACGGTGAAGGCGAGATCCTCGGCGGTGAAATCCTCGCCGTCGGACCAGGTGACGCCCTCCTTGATCGTGAAGGTGACCGTCTTGCCGTCCTCGGAGATGCCGCCGTTGTCGAGCGTGGGGATCTCCGCGGCGAGCCACGGCTCGTACTCCCCCGACTCCGAGATCATGAACATCGGCTCCTGCACGAGGGCGCGGGTGAGTTCGGCGCCGCTCTGGGAGGCGAAGAGGTAGTTCAGCACCCCGGGCTCCTGGACCAGGGCGATGAGCGCGCGATCGCCGCCGCTCCCGCCCGAGGATGCGTTGCCCGCGGGGGCGCAGGCGACCATGCCCAGGCCGAGCGTCGCGGCGGCGACGGCCGCACCCGCGCGAAGCGCGCGGCCGCGGAGGGATGTCCGAATAGGGCGTTTGGAGTTCATCGTCGAATCCTTGCGTCGAAGCGGTGTCGTACAGTCGTACGCTTGTAGCAGATACTACAGACTAGCATTTAGTAGCGCAAGCACTACAACGGTTTCCCGGCGCGACGAAAAAGGCGACCCGGGGTCTCCCCCGGGTCGCCTCGATGCTCGACGGCTGCGTCAGTACCGCTCGCCCACCCGCACCGAGTAGCCGGCGTCGCGCAGGGCCTGGGCCACGGCGTCGCCGTGCTCGTGGCCGCGGGTTTCGATGTGCAGTTCGAGCTCCACCTCGCTGACCGGCAGCTCGGTCGCGTGACGGGTGTGGATCACCTCGACCACGTTCGCGTTCTGCGATGCCACGATCGACGCCGTCCGCACCAGCTGGCCGGGAACGTCCGGCAGCAGGATGCGCAGCTTGAGGTATCGCGCCGACGCGGCGAGGCCGTGCCCGATCACGCGCTGCAGCAGCAGCGGATCGATGTTGCCACCCGAGAGGATGGTCGCCGTGACGCCGCTCGCGTGCGCCTTGCCCGCGAGGATCGCGGCGACGCCCGCCGCGCCGGCCGGCTCGACGACCAGCTTGGCGCGCTCGAGCAGCATGACGATGGCGCGCGCGATGTCGTCGTCGCTCACCGTCACGACCTCGTCGACGTACTCGCGCACCATCTCGAAGTTGAGCTCACCCGGGCGGGCGACCGCGATGCCGTCGGCGATCGTCGGCCGCGTCTCGATGGTGACGGGCCGGCCGGCCTTGAGGGAGGACTTGAAGGGCGCGGCGTTCTCGGACTGCACGCCGATGATGCGCATCGGCCGACCCGCGCGCGCGGCGTGCTGCTTGGCCGCCGCCGCCACACCCGAGATGAGCCCACCGCCGCCGATGGGCACGATGATCGTCTCGATCTCCGGGGCCGCCTCGAGGATCTCGAGCGCAACGGTGCCCTGCCCCACGATCACCGCGGGATCGTCGAACGGCGGCACGAAGAGCGCACCGGTCTCCTGGACGAACTGCTGCGCCGCCCGGTTGGTCTCGTCGAAGGTGGCGCCCTCGAGCACCACCTCCGCGCCGTAGCCCCGGGTCGCCTGCAGCTTGGGCAGGGCCACGCCGAGCGGCATGAAGATGGTGGCCTTGATCCCGAGCTCTCGCGCCGCGAAGGCCACACCCTGCGCGTGGTTGCCGGCCGAGGCCGCGACGACTCCCCTGGCCCGCTCCTCGTCCGACAGCTGCGTGAGGCGGTTGTAGGCGCCGCGCAGCTTGTACGCACCGGTGCGCTGCAGGTTCTCGCACTTCAGGTAGACCTTCGGCACCCCCAGGATCTCGGCGAGGTACCGCGACGACTCCAGCGGTGTGCGCTGGGTCACCCGGTGCACGACGTCGATCGCGCGTTCGAAGTCCTCCAGCACGAGGGCCGGCTGAGCCTCGGTCATGACTGTCCTTCCTTGCGCTGCCGCCTGGCGAGCGCGCGGGCCCGGTGACGGGCCCGGTGATGTATCTTCTCCCGCCGGTGGTAGTCGGCGACGGGATCCGAACCGGATTCCCACTGCCTGCTCACCAGCGTGTTGACGATGGAGTTGGCCGACGCCGCGATGGGAACGGCGAAGAGGGCGCCCGGGATGCCCGCGAGCAGCGCGCCCGTCGAGACGGCGAGCACCACGCCCAGCGGGTGCACCTTGACGGCGCTGCCCATGACCAACGGCTGCAGCACGTGGCCCTCGATCTGGTTGACGAGGATCACCACGCCCAGCATGATGAGCGCGTTCACTGGCCCGTTGTAGACGAGCGCGATGAATGCGGCGAGGGCGCCGGTGGTGATGGCGCCGAGGAACGGGATGAACGATCCCAGGAAGACGAGGATCGCGATCGGGATCGCGAGCGGCACGCCGAGCAGGGCCGCGCCGGCGCCGATGCCGACGGCGTCGACGAAGGCGACGAAGATCTGCACGCGCACGTACTGGCCGACCGAGATCCAGCCGGCGCGGCCGGCGGCGTCGACGGGGGCGTGCGCCTTCGCGGGCAGGAAGCCGACCACCCAGAACCAGATGCGCTTGCCGTCGATGAGCATGAAGATGAGGGAGAAGACGGTGAGCAGCGCGCCGGTGATGAGCTGACCCGCGGTCGTCGCGACGCCGAGCGCCCCGCTCCAGATCTCGGACTGGTGCCCCTCGATGGTCTTCCAGATCTGGCCGGTGAAGGTCTCGATCTCCGCCGCCGAGATCCCGAACGTCGCCTCGGCCCAGTGCAGGGCCTCCCACCAGACCTCCTCGGAGCGTCTGGCCACGTCCTCGAAGCCGTTGCGCAGCTGCGTGGTGATGAGGGTGATGAGGATCCACACCGCGGCGCCGAAGATCGCGAGGGCGGTCACCACGCCCAGCCAGCGCGGAGCGCCCTGGCGCTCGAACCACTGCACGACGGGAGCGAGCAGAGCGGTGAGCAGGATGGCGACGAGCAGCGGGATCACGATGATGCGCACCTGCACCACGAGCCACAGGAAGCCCGCCAACGCGAGCCCGATCAGGATCAGCCGCCACGACCACGCGGCGGCGACCCTCACACCGAGCGGCAGCTCGTGCGCGGCGTCGTCGGCCGGTTCCGGTGCGGGGCCCCGGGCCTCGCTTCTGCGCTCTTCCACGGCACAATCCTACTCACGACAGCATGTCGGTTCGGTGATACCCCGCTCGGTCACATGAGCCGGCGCAGCCAGCGGCGCACGAGCGTGTTCTTCTGCGCGGTGAAGGGCGGCATGATGGTCGGGCCCAGCGTGTCGGGCGCGAGGGGTTTCGAGAGCACGGCCTTCTCGTGGCTGAACACGCGGAAGGAGCGCTCGCCGTGGTAGGCGCCCATGCCGCTCTCCCCCACCCCGCCGAACGGCAGCTCGGGCGCCACGAGGTGCAGCACCGGCACGCCGAAGTTCAGCGCGCCCGAGCTGGTCTCGCGCTCCCAGCGCCTCCGGGTGCCGTGATCCTCGCTGAAGACGTAGGCGGCGAGCGGCTTGTCCCGCCCGGTGACGAAGTCGAGGGCGTCGTCGAGATCCGCGACCTCGACGAGCGGCAGGATCGGCCCGAAGATCTCGTCGCGCATCACCGCGGAGTCGCGCGAGACGCCGGACAGCACCGTGGGCGCGATGAAGCGGCTCGCGGCGTCGTGGTCGCCGCCGACCTCGACCCGGCCGTCGTCGAGGTAGCCGCGCAGGCGCTCGAACTGGGCGTCGTTGACGATGCGCCCGTAGTCGGGGTTGCGCGCGCTGGCGCTGCCGTAGAGCTCGTGCACGGCGTCGCCGATCGCCGGGGCCAGGCGCTGCAGCACCTCCGGCCGGCCGAGCACGTAGTCCGGGGCCACGCAGGTCTGGCCGGCGTTCATGAACTTGCCCCAGGCGATGCGCTTGGCGGTCTCGGCGAGCGGCGCGGTCTCGTCGACGTACACGGGCGACTTGCCGCCGAGTTCGAGGGTGATCGGCGTGAGGTGCTCGGCGGCGGCGCGGGCCACGATGCGGCCCACGCGCCCGTTGCCGGTGTAGAAGATGTGGTCGAAGCGCTGCTCGAGCAGCGTCGTGGTCTCGGCCACGCCGCCCTCGATCACGGCGACGGCGCGCCGATCCAGCGCGTCCGGTACCAGACGGGCGACGAGCGAGGAGATCGCCGGCGCGAGCTCGCTCGGCTTGATCACGACTGCGTTGCCGGCCGCGAGCGCACCGACGACGGGTGACAGCGCGAGCATCAGCGGGTAGTTCCAGGGGGCGATGACCAGTACCACGCCCAGCGGCTCGGGGACGACGCGCGCGGCCGCCGGCTGGGCCGCGAGGGGCACCCCCACCCGTTCCGGGCGCATCCAGCGGGAGAGGCGCCGCAGCGCGTGGTCGATCTCGGCGACGAGGAAGCCGATCTCGGTGAGCTGCGCCTCGGTGCCCGACTTGCCCAGGTCGTCGTGCAGCGCGCGTTCGAAGTCGTCGCCGCGTTCGATGAGCAGGGTGCGCAGTCGTTGCAGCTGCTCCCGCCGCCAGCGCTCGGGGCGGGTGATCCCGCGTTCGAAGCCGTGCCGCAGGCCGGCGACGAGGCCGGGGATCCGATCCGTGTGGTCGCTCATGCGCCCACCCTACCTGCGCGAGAGGCAAGAGCGACGCGGAGCGTCGCGATCCTCTCGCGAACTCGCCGCACACGGCGGCGCACCAACACGGGCGACGCGGAGCGTCGCGATCCTCTCGCGAACCGGGCTCCGCTCAGCCGGCGGGTCGAACCGCGATCACCAGAAGTGCAGCGCCGGGATGATGAGGAAGATCCCCACGAGCACCACGAGCACCGACAGCCCGAAGCAGGCGTTGGCCGCGATCGTCGCCCACCGGGGGCGGCCGATGTCGTCGACGTCGTCGTCCTCGTCGTCGCGCGAGGGTCCGTTGGGCGCGAAGGTGCCGTCCTCGAGGCGCACCGGCGGCGCCGGGGTCGCGAGGAAGCGGATCCCGAGCGAGTACAGGGTGACCACGAACACCGCCGAGAGCAGGGCCGCGGCGAAGACGATCAGGAACGCCATCCAGTCGATGTTCATCGTGCACTCCCCCGCTCCGCGTCGTCGGTCCGGCCCGCGAGCTCGGCCGCCTGCGCCTCAGCCGCCTGCGCCTCGCGCGCCGCCTTCTCGGCCTCGCGCGCCGCGATGTCGTCGCGCACGGCCGACTGCGCCACCGGGGTCAGCGGCGGGATGGTGCCGGTCTTGGTCTTGAGGGGCTTCACCTTGCCCTTGCGGATGCGCACGGCGTATCCCGACTCCGCCACGTCGGGCACCGGGATCGCGTTGGAGTGGTCGACCTTGTTGCGCTTGGATCGCCAGAAGATGAAGAGGATGAAGCCGAACCCGAGCACCGCGTCGATGAGGATGCCGACGGGACCGATGTGGGCGATCAGCGCCGCCACCGCGGCGACCGCGCCCGAGGCGGGAAGGGTGAAGAGCCAGCCGAGTCCGATGCGGCCCACCGCGCGCCAGCGCACGCTCGATCCACGGCGACCGAGTCCCGAGCCGATGACCGAGCCGGAGGCGACCTGCGTCGTCGAGAGCGCGAAGCCCAGGTGGCTCGAGGCGAGGATCGTGGCGGCGGTGCTCGTCTCCGCGGCGAAGCCCTGCGCCGGCTTCACCTGCGTGAGGCCCGCGCCGAGGGTGCGGATGATGCGCCAGCCGCCCGAGTAGGTGCCGAACGCGATCGCCAGGGCGCAGGCCGCGATGACCCAGAAGTGGGGGCCGGTGCCGGGCTCCTGCAGGTTCGCGGCGACGAGCGTGAGGGTGATCACACCCATCGTCTTCTGCGCGTCGTTGGTGCCGTGGGCCAGTGCGATGAGCGACGACGAGGCGATCTGGGCGTACCGGAAGCGGCCGCGACCGTCCTTCTTGCCGTCGTGGCGGCGGGTGATGGCGTAGGCCACGCGGGTCGCCGTGAAGGCGACGATGCCGGCGGTCAGCGGGGCCGCGAGCATCGGGATCAGGATCTTCGAGAGGAAGACGCCGCCGTTGATCGCGTTGATGCCCGCGCCGACGATCGCAGCGCCGATGAGGCCGCCGAAGAGCGCGTGCGAGGAGCTCGAGGGCAGCCCGTAGAGCCAGGTCAGCAGATTCCAGACGATGGCGCCGATCAGGCCCGCGAAGATCATCTCCGGCGTGATGAGCACTCCGCCGTCGCCCTCGTTGATGAGCCCGCCCGAGATGGTCTTGGCCACCTCCGTCGAGAGGAAGGCGCCGACGAGGTTGAGGATCGCGGCGAGCAGCACCGCGGTCTTCGGCTTCAGCGCCCCCGTCGCGATGGGGGTGGCCATCGCGTTGGCGGTGTCGTGGAAGCCGTTGGTGAAGTCGAAGAAGAGCGCCAGTGCGATGACCAGCAGCACGATGAGGGTGATTTCCACCGGCGTCTTTCGTTCGGGATCAGAGGTCCTTGGAACACCCGCGAAGTCACCTGCCGTTCACCGATTTCCCGGTGCCCGGAGATGGCCGCTGGCGCGCCGTATTCATGGTTTCACCTCGATTCCGGGAGGTCAAGCTGAGGCACCCCCGTTCACCTTCCGTTTACCCGAGAACGCGCCCGGACCGCACCGGGCCGTGCATCCCCTCCCGGGGCGCCGCTCCGGCCCGCTCCCGGCGGGGTCGCTCTCGGCCCGCTCCCGAGCGCCGGGGATAGGCTTGCCCCACATCGACATCGAGGAGGCGGCATGAGCACCGCGGATCTGAACGACTTCGTCCCCGAGCAGGGAGCGGTCACCATGTTCTCGACCGACTGGTGCGGGTACTGCAAGCGCCTCAAGCTGATGCTCGACAAGACCGGCATCGGCTACACGGTGGTCAACATCGAGGACACCCCCGGCACCGAGGAGCTCGTGAAGTCGGTCAACGGCGGCAACGCGGTCGTGCCGACGCTCGTCTTCCCCGACGGCACCACGGCGACGAACCCCTCCCTGCCGGAGGTGCAGGCCCGGCTCGGATAGCCGCCACCGCCCCGACCCCCATTCGCGCGTCAGTAGATGTCACCAAGAAGGCTTCGAGGCGACGACTGCTGACGCCCGTAGCGGAGGGGATCCCGACGAGCCAGGATCGAAGAGCGCAGGATCCCGACCCCGCGCTCGATGACGGTCGACGGCACTCGACGCCACGCGCGGTCGAGCGAGCGGGGCTCAGCCGAAGTTGAGGCGGAACTCCTCGTAGCGCGCGTCCGGCACGGTCTTGAGCCGGCCCACGGCCTCCTCGAGCGGCACCAGCTCGATGCGATCGCCGTGCAGGCCGGCCATGGTGCCCCACCGGCCGGCGTGCGCGGCGTCGGCCGCGGCGATCCCCGTCCGCGTCGCGAGCACCCGGTCGAAGGCGGTGGGCGATCCCCCGCGCTGCACGTGCCCGAGCACCGTGGCCCGCGTCTCGATGCCGGTGCGCTGCTCGATGAGCGGTGCGAGCAGTTCGGCCACCCCGCCCAGCCTCGGGCGCCCGAATCCGTCGAGTCCCTCGCGGGTCACCTCGCCCGCGGAACCCTCGAGCGCGAAGCCCTCGGCCACGACCACGAGCGAGGAGCGTCCGCGGTCCCGCACGCTCAGCACCCACTCGCAGATCTGCTCGATCGATTCCGGGTGCTCCGGGATGAGCGTCACCTGAGCACCGCCGGCCATGCCCGCGTGCAGCGCGATCCATCCGGCGTTGCGCCCCATCACCTCGAGCACCATGCAGCGGCGATGCGACTCGCCGGTGGTGCGCAGGCGGTCGATCGCCTCGGCTGCGATCGAGACCGCGGTGTCGAAGCCGAAGGTGTAGTCGGTGCCCCCGAGGTCGTTGTCGATGGTCTTGGGCAGGCCGATGGCGCGGATGCCCGCCTCGGTCAGCAGTTTCGCGACGGTCTGCGTGCCGTTGCCGCCGATCAGCAGGAGGCCGTCGAGCCCGTACTCGGCCATACGATCCCGGATCACCTGCAGATCGGCCTCGTCGCCCCGCCCGCCGATGAAGGGCTGCACCCGGCTGGTCCCGATGATCACGCCCCCGAGGGGCGAGATGCCGCGCACCGCGGGGCGATCCAGCGGCACGAGATCGGCCTCGTGGAATCCGCGCCAGCCGTCCATGAATCCGACCATCTCGAAGCCGTGCACCTCGACGCCCCGCAGCACGGCGCCGCGGATCGCGGCGTTCATACCGGGGCTGTCGCCGCCGGAGCAGAGCACACCAATGCGCATGAGTCTCCTCGTCCGTCTCGCTCGGCGCCCCGGGCAAGCGGGGTCGCCGGAACATCGCCCCTATCGTAGCGTTGGCCGGATCCACCCGAACATGCGCATTCCTGCCAGATTCGAAACGGAATCGGCCAGGTGGTGCCCGCGCAGCGCTGTGCGTGCTGCCCCGCCCCTCCCGAAACCGAGCCTATTGTTCGAGACCGTGCCTTCCAGCAGCGACAATTCGCCCGTTTTCACACAATCGACTCGGTTTCGGCGGGGGGGACGGAGGGGAGGGACAGCGGAGACCGGGGGCGAGGGCGCCGCGCTCCTCCAGGCCTAGGCCTGCTGCGCCAGCGCCCGCTCCAGCACTCCCATGAGGGCGAGCAGCTGCACCGAGTCGGCGTCCTCGGCGGGCGCCGCGGCGCCGTCGAGCGCGCGGGCCGCGAGGCCGGCCTTGCCGTCGATCAGCTCGGCGATCTTCGCGTCGATGGTCTGCGCCGCGACGATGCGCCACGCCGTGACCGGCTCGTCCTGACCGATGCGGTGCACGCGGTCGATCGCCTGCGTCTGCTCGGCGTCCGTCCAGGAGAGCTCGGCCAGCACCACGTTCGACGAGGCCTGCAGGTTGACGCCCACGCCGGCCGCGGTGAGCGAGCAGACCGCCACCGCCACCTCGGGATCCTTGTTGAAGGCGTCGATCTGCTCCTGACGGAACGTGGCCGTCTGGTCGCCGCGGATCGAGACGGTCTTCAGGCCCGCCTCGGCGAGCTGCGCCTCCACGCGGTCCATCACGTCGATGTGCTTGGCGAAGAACACCACCTTGCCCACCGAGCGCGCGAGCTGCGCGGTGTAGTCGGCCGCGAGCGAGGCCTTCGCCTGGCCGATCTGCCGCACCATCGTGAACACGTTCATGCCGTCTGCCGAGGCGTTCGACTCCTCGAGCTCCTGCGCGCACACCATGCGGATGATGGCCTCGTCGCTGAGCTTCTGCCCCAGCTTGCCGTTCTTGACCGCGGTGAAGCGATCCAGCAGCTTGCGGGCCAGCTGGGCCTCGGCCTCGCGGATCCCGCGGCCCATCTCGTCGTCCAGCTCGACGGGCAGGTCCACCACGCGCTTCGCGGGCAGGTCGGCGGCGACGTCGATCTTGCGGCGGCGCACGATGCCCATGTCGATCACGCTCTGCCTCGCCTCGGGATAGAACGCGGGATCGGCGGGCGTCCAGCCGTTGCTCTCGAGTCGCGCCATGAGCTCCGGGCCGGGCTTGTCGGCCTCGGTCCAGCCGAGGAAGCGCCAGATGGCGCGGAAGTCGTCGATGTCGTTGATCAGCGGCGTGCCCGTGAGCGCGATGAGCAGCGGTGAGACGCCCGGCGTGCGCTCGCGGATGCTCTCGGCGATCGCGAGCACGTTGCGGGATCGCTGCGACTGCACGTTCTTGATCATGTGCGCCTCGTCGACGACCATGCCCTTGAAGCCGAAGCGCGAGATCCAGCTCAGGTGCCGGTCGAGGATCTCGTAGTTCACCACGAACACGTCGGCGAAGGGGTCGATGTCCTGCCCGTCGCCGTGGATCACGGTGACGCGCCGCTGCGGCGTCCACCGCTCCACCTCGCGCGCCCAGTTCATCTTGACCACGTTGGGCACCACCACGAGCAGCGGGTAGCTCCCCGAGACGCTGGCCGCGAGCACGGACTGCGCGGTCTTGCCGAGGCCGGGCTCATCGGCCAGCAGGAAACTGCGATGCCCCTCGGCGACGCTCGCGAGGAAGCGCGCCTGGTGCGGCATCAGCTCGCGTCCGGCCGGGGCGAGGCGATCCGGCACCGGCGGCGCCGGCAGCTCCATGCAGGCGGATCCGCCGCCGCCCTGCTCGAACGACTTGAGCAGCGGGCCCAGCAGCTCCCAGTTCGCCAGGCGCACCACGGGCGTCGGCTTGCGGGGCGGGGCGAGGTCGGGGGCGAGGAACGGGTTGGCCATCATGCGGGCGTCGATGCCCGCCGGCTCGACCTGGCGCTCGGCGAGCTCCGGCGGCACGAAGGTCTGCGCCGGCTCCGGGGCCGCCTTCTCCTCCTCCGGCAGCGCGATGCCGGCCTGCGTGAGCATCTTGCGCTTCAGCAGCCGGGTGGCCTCGGTGATGGGGGCCGTCGGCTCGAGCAGCGTGATGAGGCTCGTATCGCGGGCCGCGGTCTTGGCGAGGATCGCCGCGACGCCGTCGAGCCGCTTCAGCGTCTCGGCGCGCTCGGCGTCGCTCACCGACTCATCGGTCTTGACGCGGGCGCGCTCCTCGCGCATGAGCAGCGCGATCACGTGGAACTTCGTGCGCCCGGCCGGGCTCGCCTTGCCGCGCTGCGCGGAGGCCTCGACCTCGCGCACGGCGCGGGCCAGCAGCGGGATGATGCCCTCGTTGTGCGTGTGCTTGCGACGGCCGTTCGAGCGCGACGAGGCGCCGGTGTCTCGCGTCTGGGTCGCCTTGTCCTTCGCAGCGGACTTGCTCTTCGAGGCGGACTGACGCGTGGCAGTGGTGGTTGCCAATGGATCTCCTGATCAGCGTGGTGCATCTCGGCGCGTGTGCCGAGGCGCAGGCCGCTCGCGGGTTCCGAGCCTGACCTCATGCGCGGCATGGGGCTCGTGAAACGTTCGCGCGACCGTGCTCATGATCCTATCATCCGCGGCTGGGCGGCGGGGAAGCGCTCCCGCGGATCATCCGGCGAGCATGCCTCGCGTGGCTTCGACGTCGGCGCGCATCTGGTCGAGCAGCGCGTCGAGGGAGCCGAAGCGCACCATGCCGCGCAGCCGCAGGGCGAACTGCACCTCCAGGCGCCTCCCGTAGATGTCGCGATCGAAGTCGAGCACGAACGCCTCGACGCGGGGCTCCCCCTCGGGGTCG
This sequence comes from Leucobacter sp., assembly GCF_053528595.1. Taxonomy (NCBI): domain Bacteria; kingdom Bacillati; phylum Actinomycetota; class Actinomycetes; order Micrococcales; family Microbacteriaceae; genus Leucobacter; species Leucobacter sp. The sequence goes on from NZ_JAIVPF010000066.1 coordinate 28,411, forward strand.
AAGGTCACGTTGGCGCCCACCGAGATCGCGGCCACCAGCCGCTCCCCGTCCACCACGACCCAGCCCGCGTAGACGCCGTCGGCCGGCACGAGACCCTCGATGTCGCCGCCGAGGTTGGCCGTGGGGAAGCCGATCTCCCGACCGCGCGCGTCGCCGTGCACCACGACGCCGCGCACCGCCGGCGGTCGGCCGAGCATGCGGGCCGCCACGTCGACGTCGCCGGCGAGCATCGCCTCGCGCACCCTGGAGGACGACACCTGACCGGTGTCCCCGTCCTCGATCAGTCCGAGCACGTCGGCCTCGAAGCCGTAGCGCCCGCCCAGCGCGCGCAGCAGTGCACCGTCGCCCGCGCCGCGGTGGCCGAAGCGGAAGTCGGCGCCCATCACGATGTGCCGTGCGCGCAGGCGATCCACCAGCACCTCCGAGACGAAGCGCTCGGCCGGGATCGAGGCGATCGCCGCATCGAACTCCAGCATCACGCAGACGTCGACGCCCGCGGCCTCGAAGGCCTCGAGGCGCTGCTCGCGGCTCATGAGCGGCTGGGGGCAGGCCTCGGGCTTCAGGTAGCTGAGCGGGTTGTTGGCGAAGGTGAGGACGACGGATCGCCGCCCCTCTGCCCGCGCCGATTCCGTCACGCTGCGCAGGATGGACTGGTGTCCGCGGTGCAGGCCGTCGAACTTGCCGATGGCGACGCAGCTGGCATCCGGGAAGTCCTCGGGGCGGATCGCCTCGAGGGTGTCGATCACGCGCATCAGGCGGATTCCTCGATCCCGGCCGCGGCGCGGTCGGTGCGGCGCAGCCAGATCAGGCCGAGCACCGGCAGCACGAGCGGGATGAAGAGGTATCCGCTGCCGAAATGCGACCAGACGGAGGGGTGCGCGAAGAGCTGCGGCGCGATGAGGCTGAGCGAGCCCACGATCAGCACGCCGCAGAGCTCGAAGAGCAGCGCGCACCAGGCGATCGTGCGCCAGACGCCCACGCGCTTGATCAGCGCGACGGTCGCGACGATGTAGACCAGGCCCGCGACCGCGGAGAGCGAGTACGCCAGCGGCGCCTCGTCGAACTTGGTGATGATCTGATAGATCGAGCGGAACGTCGCCGCGATGGCGAGCACGATGTAGACCGTGATGAGCACCCGGCCGAGCCCGCCGAGCCGATCGCCGGGCAGGGCTCGCGATGCGGCGGAGTCTCGGGGTTCACGGAGATCGGCGTTCGACACGCGCACCAGTGTACTCGCCCGGCGCGGCACCGCCGTTCAGCCGACGGTCGCGAGGAACACCTCTCCGTGACCGGTGAGGCGGATCGGCTCGCCCGCCGAGACGTAGAGCGACTGCCCGCGGCGCGCGGTCGCCACCTCGGCGAGCGCCTCCGCGTCGGCGGCCGGCCGCTCGACCCGCACCCGGCCGGCCGTGACCACGAGCACCAGCGGGTGCTCCGCGGGCACCTCGACGAGCGGGGCGCTGTCGTCGATGCGGGATCCGCCCTCGGCGTCGGGGTCGCAGAGCCGGGCGCGCAGCAGCCGGAAGTCGGGCACATCGGGACGCCACACCACGAGCCCGCGCGCCAGCCGCGCGCACGGAAAGCGGGGCTCGTCGATCTCGCCGGCGTCGACGACGCGGCACAGCTCCGGCACGTCGACGTGCTTCTCGGTGAGCCCGGCGCGCAGCACGTTGTCGGAGGAGGCCATGACCTCGACGGCGATGCCGCTCAGGTAGGCGTGCAGCTGGCGGGCGGGCAGGAAGACCGCTTCGCCGGGCGCCAGCCGCACGAGGTGCAGCAGCAGCGACACGAGCACCCCCGGGTCGCCGGGATGGGTGACGACGAGCTCGCGCAGCGCCGCGACGCGCTCGGGATCGAGGCCGGTGGCCTCCGCGATCCGCCGGGCTTCGGCGGCATCGGCGCGGCCGAGGACGCAATCGCCGGCTCCGGCACGAGCGCCGGCGGCGATATCGGCACCGGCACCGGCACCGGCACCGGCATGGTCGGCATGGTCGGCGCCGCCGACGGCGCCCTCGATGGCGCGCAGCGCTCGCGCCACGACCGCGTCGCCGCTGAACGCCCACGCCAGGAACTCCCGCCGCCGCTCGGGATCCTCACCGCTCAGGCGATCCGCGACCCGATCCAGCGCCTCGGCCTCCTCGCGCTCCGGCCCCGCGAGTCCGGTTCCTGCGCGCGCCGCACCCGCGAGGAGCGCGAGATCCCGGCGCACCTCGGCAAGCGGCCGGAACCCGCTGAGCGCCCTGACCTCGCTGAGCGCGACGAGCAGTTCGGGTTTGTGGCGGGGGTCCCCGTAGTTGCGGTGCCGCGCGTCCCGGGGCACTCCCGCCGCCTCCTCCGCCGCGTAGCCCGCCTCGGCCTGCCCCGGGTCCGGGTGCACCTGCAGCGACAGCGGAGCGCCGATGGCCAGCACCTTGAGCAGGAACGGCAGCGGGCCGCCGTTCACCCCGTAGCGCTCGGGATCGCTCTCGACGAGGTCGATGAGCGTGCGCGTCGCGGCGCTCGCCTTGGCCACCACCGCCGGGCTGCTGGGGTGCGTGCCGAGCCACAGCTCGGCCTGCGGCTCGCCGGTCGGCTCAGTGCCGAGCATGTCGGGAAGCGCGTCCTTCGAGCCCCACGCGTAGGCGCGCGGGGTGTTCTCGATGAAGATCAGCACGTCACTCCTCCGACCCATCGACTCGAGGCCCGTCGACTCGAGGCCCGCAGGCTCGCGACCGCTGCCCGCGCAGGTCGCCGTAGGGGCCATGCTCTACCATACCGACTATGGCGGAGAGCAAGACCAGACTCGGTGTGAGCGCATACGCGATCTGCGTCTTCATCGTCACGCTCGGCAGCAACGGCGTGCGCAATCTGCTCGGCTGGTGGGGCTTCCTCGCGATCGCCGCGGCACTGACCGTGTGGGGTGTCGTGCTCTTCGTGCGGCTGAAGCCCGAGCGCTTCCGCTGGTACCGCCTCCCCTCCCCCGTCTACTGGTTCCTGACGCTCGCGGTGCTCTCGATCGCCTGGTCGCAATACCGCCTCGAGAGCGTGCTCGGCGTGACCGCCCAGCTGGCGACGACGCTGCTGGCCGTGGTGCTCGCCTTCGTGCTCACCTGGCACGAGGTGCTGCGCACCCTCGGCTCCGCGCTGCGCTGGCTGATCGGGGTGTCCTTCCTCTTCGAGCTGTGGGTGTCGCTGATCGTGCGCGAGCCCGTGCTGCAGCCCATCGCCACCGAGCCGGATTCGGGCACCGTGCCCAAGCTGCTCTACTGGAGCCGGGACCTGCTCTTCTCCGGCGGGCCGATCCAGGGCATCGTGGCCAGTTCGGTGCTGTTCGGCTTCATCGGCCTGCTGGGGCTGATCGTGTTCGGGATCCAGCTGCGCGCGGGGCTCGTGCGCCCCGTCACGGGCTGGTTCTGGGTGGGCGCCGCGCTCGCCGTGATCCTGCTGACGCGCGGCGCGACGGTGTGGGTGGCGCTCGCCGCGGCGGCGGTCGCCCTGGCGCTCGCGCTGTGGGCCCGCCGGCTCGGCCCCGAGCGGCGCGTGCCGCTCTACCTCACGGGCACCACGCTGGTCGTGGTCGCCGTCGCGCTCGTGCTCTTCGCGCGCGACTTCGTCTTCGGCATCCTCGGCAAGAGCGCCGACATGACGGGACGCCTCGAGACCTGGCATCTGGTGATCGAGCTCGCCGAGCAGCGCCCCTGGTTCGGGTGGGGCTGGGTGAGCTACTGGGCCCCGTGGGTCGAGCCGTTCCAATCGCTCGACGTCAAAGCCGGGGTGACGGTGATGAGCGCCCACAACGCCTGGCTCGACGTCTGGCTGCAGCTCGGCATCGTCGGAGTGCTCGCCTTCGCCCCGATCGTGGTGCTCACCATGTGGCGGGTGTGGTTCCGCGCGGTGGATCCGCCCCGCCGCGGCTTCGGAGAGCCGCTGCCCTACGCGACGAGCGCGCTCTGGCCCTTCCTCGTGATGGTGGCCCTGCTCGTGCAGTCGCTCACCGAGAGCCGTCTGCTCATCGAGGGCAACTGGCTGCTGCTGATCCTCCTCGCGGTGAAGTCCCGCTTCGACTTCCAGCTGCCGTCGCTCGACGCCGAGCCCACGAAGCTGCCCTGGCGGCGCGTGCCGATCCCCCGCCACACCGGCGCCATCACGGTGCCGCGGACCCGGAACGGCCGGTGACGCCGTGCTGATGACGACCGAGCGGCTGCAGCGACTGCGGTCCGACGCGCGCCTCGAGCGCGACACGATCCTCGAGCACCGCATGCGCGACGGCGAGGATCCGGCCATCGCATTCGCGGAGGTGCCCGAGGTCGACGAGCTCGTGGTGCTCGCGCTGCGCGACGAGATGCTCGAGGATCGCGGTCAGCTGGCCGAATTCGGCCTGGCGCGCCTCGCCGCCCTCTCGGGCGGCCCGGACGCGCACGAGCACCGCCGCAACGCGGACCGCGTGGAGTTCGAGCTGCTGCGCGAGATCGCGGCCGACGTGCCGCAGCTCACCGTCGCGGTGTGGCGCGTGAGCCACCGCCTCGACGTGGACTGACGAGTCGCGAGGCCCCCGGTCATCCTGCGCGGAGGCGGGGAACGAGCCGGAGCCGCGGGATCCATCGAATCGGACCGGTGCACGGTGCGGATCCTGCGACTCGCCCGGCGCGGTGGCGCCAGCGCGGAACGCGCGGAGCGCCGGCGCATCCGGCCCGAGCATGGCACGCGCGCAGGATGATGGACGGGGCCGGGAGCGGGCGCTATCGGCGAGCACCGAGCACCCCCTCGGTAGACTGTGGGGGTTGCAACGGCCGGATGCTCCCGGCTCCCGTCAGTCAAGAGAGGCGCGCCTTCGATGCCGACCACGCTCCAGAACGTCGTTTTCCCGCTGGCCAAGGATCCCGATGTGCTGCCGCTCTACGCCGACGCGGAGACCTGGACGGCGGTGCGCGGACGGCCGGTGCGGCTGAGCGAGAACGCGCACATCGACAACGTGCTCTCGCGGAGCAGCGTGCGGGTGCGCTCCGGCCGGCGCGTCTCCTTCGCCAGCTACTTCAACGCCTTCCCGGCGTCCTACTGGCAGCGCTGGACCGTCGTCGACCGGGTGCGGCTCACCCTGCGCACGCAGGGACCCGGCACCATCATCGTCTACCGCTCCAACGCCCAGGGCGTGCAGCAGCGCGTCGACTCGCGCGCGGTCGGCGGCAGCTCCGAGAGCGTTTTCGAGCTGCCCCTCACCGCGTTCAGCGACGGCGGCTGGTACTGGTTCGATCTCATCGCGAGCACCGATGAGACCGGCACCGATGAGCTGATCCTCGAGAGCGGATCGTGGACCACCGACGCCGATCCCGTGTCCACCGGCCGGCTGAGCCTCGGCATGACCACCTACAACAAGCCCGACTACTGCGTGGCCACGCTCACGAACATCGCCGACGACCCGGCTCTGCTCGAGGGCATCGACCGCATCTTCCTGGTGGATCAGGGCACGCGCAAGGTGCGCGACGAGGACGGGTTCGACGCCGTCGCCGAGCGCCTGGGCGAGAAGCTGCGGGTGATCGAGCAGGGCAACATCGGCGGATCGGGCGGCTTCGCCCGCTCGATGGCCGAGACCCTCGAGCGCGAGGACACCGACTTCCTGCTGCTGCTCGACGACGACGTGGAGTTCGAGACCGAGAGTGCTCTGCGAGCCCTGCAGTTCGGCCGGTTCAGCCGCACGCCGGTGATCGTGGGCGGGCACATGTTCGACCTGCTCGACAAGCCCGTGCTGCACGCCTGGGCCGAGGTGGTGCGACCGGGCCCGTTCATGTGGGGGCCCTCCTTCGAGGAGCAGCACCGGCACGACTTCCGCAAGCGCAATCTGCGCCAGACCAAGTGGATGCACGCGCGCCTCGACGCCGACTACAACGGCTGGTGGATGTGCATGATCCCGAAGCGCATCATCGCCGAGATCGGGCTGTCGCTGCCGGCCTTCATCAAGTGGGACGACGCGGAGTACGGGCTGCGGGCGAAGGCCGCGGGCTACCGCACCGTGTCGCTGCCGGGTGTCGCGCTGTGGCACGTGTCGTGGATCGACAAGGACGACTCGCAGGACTGGCAGGCGTTCTTCCACACCCGCAACCGGATCATCGCGGGGCTGCTGCACTCGGATCGGCCGGGCGGGGGCAAGCTGCTGCAGAACAGCGGCCGGCAGGACATCAAGAAGCTGCTCAACATGCAGTACTACGCCGTGCAGCTGGCGGTCGACGGGATGCGCTCGGTGCTGCGCGGCCCGGACCGGCTGCACGACGAGATCGCGACGGACATGCCCGCGGCCCGCGCCCGCGCCGCCGACTTCCCGGAGACCCGCGTCTACCGCTCGGGCGACGCGGACGCCCCCGTGTCGCGCGGCGGCCGGGCGCTGCCGCTGCTGCAGGAGCCGGTCGGCCCGTCCGGGTTGCGGCTCGCGCTCTTCACGCTGCGCATGGTGCCCCAGCACTGGCTGCGCAAGAGCAACGAGAACGATCGGCAGGAGCCGGAGCTCGAGTATCCCAAGCTCGACGCGACCTGGTGGCAGATCCCGCACCACAGCAGCGTGATCGTCGGCTCCGCCGACGGGGCGGGCAAGATGTGGTACCGGCACGACCGGGCGAAGTTCCGCCGTCTGCTGCGCGAATCGCGCGCCCTGACCCGCAGGATCGAGAAGAACTGGGACCGGCTGGCGCGCGAGTACCGCGCCGCGCTGCCCCGCATCACCTCGGCCGAGGAGTGGAAGCGGACGTTCGAGGGGCGGTAGCCTCTCTCCCCCGCGCCGCGCTGAGGCGCGCTCGGCCGGCCGCCGGGCCCGGCCCCCGCAGAGGGGGTCCGGGATCACGGTGCGCCGGCCGGGTTCGGGATCGCCGTGCGCCGGCCGGGTTCCACCCGCGAGCGCGGGGAGCGGTCGGGCGGCCCGGTGGATCCTCCGACTGCGCGCAGGATGACGGGAGTGCGCAGGCGGATGCGCGGCGGCCGGTCGCCCCGCGGCCGCGAAGCCGATGTGGGATCCCGTACCCGCCTGCCCGATCGTGCTGTCGCGGCGAAGCGGATCGCGGGATCCGCACCCGCCCGGCCCCGGAGCGCTGCGATAGCGGTTCGGGAATCGGGAGGGCACCGGGCGGAAACGGCTCAGGGGCCGGGCCTCCCTGCGGAGGCCCGGCCCCTGGCCGAGGACGTCAGCGCGCGAGGATCAGCGCGCGAACGTCAGTGCTTCAGGCGGTAGATGAACGCCGCCATCGCCTCGCGCGTCACGCTGCTCTTCGGCATGTACTTCGGCTTGCCCGACTTCTGCTTCACGCCGGTCGACAGCCCGGACTTGTACATCCAGGTGATCTCCTTGTAGAACTTCTGCCCGGGCTTCACGTCGGAGAACGGCGAGGTCTTCGGAGCTTTGTAGCCCTTCGGAGCCTGCATCCGGAACATGA
>NZ_JAIVPF010000067.1:0-47442 GCF_053528595.1 Leucobacter sp.
ACCACAAAAACTGCGATCAATGCCGGGGATTAAATAAATTGGCATATGACAATCAAGTGCACACTATTGAGTTCTCAAAGACCAGACACCACCCGTCACCCCCAAACCCAACGGCCTGAAAGCTCCGAACAGCAACCTGTCTAACTTACCACTGTGATTCGCTCTTCGCAAATCCGCTCCACTCGCAGTGAGTGAGCATGAGAAACTTGACCTCTTCGAGGAAGTATCTCAGTGGTGAGATCGAGAGTCCCACTTTACACACTCGGACAGGACTTTTCAAGTCCCTACCGGGGTGATCTTCGTGAGATCCGATTCGCAACCGATCCGGGCCGCTTTCGCGTCCCGCTCCGTCGCGCTGACAAGGGAATACATTACGCGGATCCTCGGGTGCCTGCAACACGGCCACGGATCCCGGGCGTGTCTCCGCATGATTCCGCCGAATCGGGATCTCAGCGTCCCTCCGCGACATCGCCTCGCATCTGCGGAGAAACGCGGGAAATCGGGGATTTCACCTGCGGAGACCGGTTTCCCGGGCGCGTCGTCCAAGCTTCACCGCGGGGTCGCGCCGCGGTGAAGCCACCGAGACGACCGCCCGGCGGCGAGGCCGCCGAGCATGCCGCCGGCCCCTCGCTGGACCGCCCGCCGCACCCCGCCCAGCACATCCCGCCGCTTCAGGCGGCGGCCGCACCCCGGCGGGCTCGCCGTCGCGCCCGCCGGGCCGGCGGCGCGTAGCCCCGAGGGGTGATCCCCCGCACCCGGAGGGGCAGCGCGGCGGAGGCCGTGCCGATCCCCCGCGCGCGCCAGCGCTCCGCCTCCTCCAGCTCCACCCCGTCGACGAGCCACTCGCGCGCCTCCACCAGCGTGAAGCCGCGGGCGAGCCACTCGCGATACTCCTCGGGGCCCGGTCCGCCCGCGGTCGCCAGAGCCGTCTTCACGATCCCGTTCCCCTTCTCCGCTCGAGCCGCGCACCCCGTCCGTACTTCTGATGCACGGCCTGCTTCGAGACGCCGAGCACCGACGCGATCGCGGCCCAGCTCTCCCCCGCGTTGCGGGCTCGCCGCACGAGCACCGCTTCCTGCCGCTCGAGCTCGCGCCGCATCCGCATTACCGCGTCGAGGGCGATGAGCGCGTTCTCGTTCTCGCTCGCGTCCGCGAGCTCCTGCAGCCTGTCGGGGTTCATACGTCAATGTTGATTGACCGCCTCTCGGAAGTCAAGCAGTATTGACGCTTGTCCGCTCCGGGCGAAGATCCCCGGTCCTCGCTCCAGCCGACCGCACACCCGGGGAGTGCTTAGATGGACGGGTGAACGAGAGCCCCGCACCAGTGCGCACCCTCCCCTCCCCCGCCGATTTCGGATTCGACGTCGACCACCGCCTCGAGCGCGGCAGCACCCGCGGCACCGCAGACCAGCCTCTCGGGCGCGCGGGCACGATCAGCACCCCGCACGGCGAGATCCGCACCCCCGCCTTCATCCCCGTCGGCACCAAGGCCACCGTCAAGGCGCTGCTCCCCGCCACGGTGCGCGAACTGGGCGGCCAGGCCGTCCTCGCGAACGCCTACCACCTCTTCCTGCAGCCCGGCAGCGACCTCGTCGACGAGGCCGGCGGGCTCGGCCGCTTCATGAACTGGGACGGGCCGACCTTCACCGATTCGGGCGGCTTCCAGGTCATGTCGCTCGGGGTCGGGTTCAAGAAGGTGATCTCGATGGACGAGAACATGCACCGGAGCGACGAGGTCATCGCCGAGAACAAGGAGCGGCTCGCCCACGTCGACGAGGACGGCGTCACCTTCAAGTCGTTCCTCAACGGCGACCGCCACCGCTTCACGCCCGAGGTCTCGATGCGCATCCAGCACCAGCTCGGGGCCGACATCATCTTCGCGTTCGACGAGTGCACCACCCTCTTCAACACCCGCGGATACCAGGAGGACTCGGTCGACCGCACCGCCCGCTGGGCCGTACGCTGCCTCGACGAGCACGCCCGCCAGACCGCGGAGCGACCGCACCGCCCCTATCAAGCGCTCTTCGGCGTGGTGCAGGGCGCGCAGTACGAGGACCTGCGGCGCAAGGCGGCGCGCGGGCTGGCCGGGATGACCGGCGCCGAGGCCGGCGAGCAGCGGTTCGACGGCTTCGGGATCGGCGGCGCGCTCGACAAGAACGAGCTCGGCACGATCGTGGGGTGGGTGAACGACGAGCTGCCCGAGGACAAGCCGCGCCACCTGCTCGGCATCTCGGAACCCGACGACCTCTTCGTCGCGATCGCGGCCGGCGCCGACACCTTCGACTGCGTGGCCCCGTCGCGCCAGGCACGAGGCGGCACCATGTACTCGAGCTCGGGCCGGATCAACGCGAAGGCCGCGACGCAGCGGCGGCGCTTCGAACCGCTGGACCCGGAGTGCGACTGCTACACCTGCGAGAACTACACGGCGGCCTACCTGCACCACCTCTTCAAGGCCAAGGAGATGCTGGCCTCGACGCTCGCGACGATCCACAACGAGCGCTTCATCGTGCGCCTGGTCGATCGCATCCGGCAGTCGATCATCGACGACACCTTCGTCGAACTGCGCGACGACGTGCTCGGGCGGCAGTACGGCGCGGAGTTCGCGCGGGAGGCCGCGGCTCGGACGCCACGATAGGCGGTTCGGGATCCCACACGCCCGGGATCCCGAACCGCTCGGCGGGCGGGTGCTAGGCCGCGGCCCGCTCCTCGGCGTCGCGGACGGCGCGGATCACCCGCGTCGTCACGGGCAGCAGTACGACCTCGGCGAGCACCTTGACCGCGTAGCCGAGCACGACGTACATCACGAAGTCGAGGCCGGTGATGATGCCGGCGAAGGCGATCGTGCAGAACAGCAGGGTGTCGATCAGCTGACCGGCGACGGTCGAGGCGATGAGACGGGTGCGCAGGAAGCGCCCGGAGGTGCGGCGGCGCATGCGGTCGAGCACCCAGGCGTTGAGCAGCTGGCCCGCGAGGAAGGCGATGAGGCTCGCCGCGACGATGCGCGGCACGAAGCCCAGCACGGCGGCGAAGGCCTCCTGATTCTCCCAGCCGTCGGCGGGCGGCGACATCTGCACCGCGAGGATGGTGAGCGAGGCCACCAGCGCCAGGGCGAAGGCGGTGAGAATCGCGCGCCGCGAGGCCTTCAGCCCGTAGACCTCGGCGAGCACGTCGCCGAGGATGTAGGCGAGCGGGAAGAGGAAGACGCCGCCGTCGAAGACGAGGGGAAGCGCGAAGTCACCGAACGCGATCGCGCCGAACGCGATCGGCTTGACCGCGACCACGTTGGAGATGAGCAGGATCCCGACGAACGCCGCCATGATGGTGGCGTAGCGGGCACCCGCCTGCGATGCGCGCACCGCGACGGGCTGGGGCTGGCCGGTACCGGCTGCCGGGTCGACGCCCGGCTGCCCAGACCCCTCGGCGTCCGGGCCGCGCCCGGCCTCTCGGTCCTCGGTCATGATGCTTCTCTCGTTCACGGTGGTCTCCTTCGGGATTCCGTTCGGCGGCGAGCGGATCCGGCCGGATCCGCTCGGGTCAGGGATCCGTCTGGCCGACGCCGAGGGCGCCGCGGATCATGTCCATGTTGAGCCTGGCCGCGACCCTGGCGCCGTTGCCGGCCGCGATGATGAGCTGCTGCGGCCCCGGCGGCACGATGTCGCCCACGGCGTAGACGCCGCGGATCGAGGTCTCGCCCCGATCGTTCACCACCACGAGTCCCCAGTCGTCGCGCTCGATGTCGAGGTCGCCGAGGAACTCGACCGGCGCGTGCCACCGCGGGCGCACGAAGCCGCCGACGCGCGGGATCACCTCGCCGTCGGCGAGCCGCACGCCCGTCATCTCGGCGCGCTCGCCCACGATGTCGTCGATCGGCCGCCGCTCCACCCGGATGCCGATCGAGGCGAGCTGCTGCTCCTGCGCGGGCAGCACGGTGTCGGCGCCGTTGGTGAAGACGATCAGGTCCGAGCTGAACCGGCTGATGAGCAGGGCCCGCGCGAAGACGTCGGTGGTCTCGCCGATGAGCGCGAGCGGCTTGTCGGTCTTCTCGAAGCCGTCGCACTCCACGCAGCTGTGGAGCGCGGTGCCGTAGTAGGCGCGGATCATCGGGAACGCCGGGAGCTCCTCGGTCAGCCCCGCGGCGATGAGCACCCGGCGGGACACGAACTCGACGTCGGCGGAGCCGCGGATCCCGGTGCCGCGCACGCGGAACCCGATGCCGTCGGGGAATCCCGCCGCGACCGCGTCCTCCCGGCTCAGCGGGGTCACCTCGCGTGTGAGTGCCTGCGCGTAGATCGCGGTGGGGTACGCCTCGAACTCCTCGCGGCCGAGACGGCGCAGTTCGAGCGGAGGCGCCCCATCTCGGGTCAGGAAGCCGTGGGACCGCAGCGTCGCCGAGTGCCGGGGGCGGTTGCTGTCGAGGATCGCGATGCGCCGGTTCGCTCGCACGAGCTGCAGGCCGGCGGACAGACCCGCCGGGCCGCCGCCGATCACGGCGACGCCGATCGGCGCGTCGCGATCCTCGGCCGTCATGCCCGCGGCTCCGCGCCCTCCGAGAGCTGCGCCTCGAGACGGCGCAGGCGCGCGAGCGACTCGTCGCGGCCCAGCAGCTCGAACGACTCGAAGAGCGGGGGCGACACGCGGCGCCCGGAGGCGGCGACGCGCAGCGGGCCGAAGGCGAGCCGCGGCTTGAGGCCCAGCCCGTCGATGAGGGCGGCCTGCAGCGCGGCCTGGATGTGCTCGGTGCGCCACGACTCCTCGGGCACGGCCTCGAGCGCGGCGATGCCGGCGGCGAGCACCTGCGGCGCATCGTCCTTGAGGGACTGCAGCGCGTCGTCCTCGATCACGAGCGCATCGGCGGTCGTGAACAGGAAGCCGAGCATGCCGACGACCTCGGAGAGCACCGTGATGCGGCTCTGCACGAGCGGCACGGCCGCTCGCACGATCGCGAGCTGCGCCTCGGACGGTTCGACCGGCAGCGCGCCGCCGGCGATGAGGTAGGGCAGGATCCGCTGCCCGAAGTCGTCCTCGGCGAGCAGGCGGATGTGGTCGGCGTTGATCGCGTCGGCCTTCTTCTGGTCGAAGCGCGCGGGGTTCGGGTTGACGTCGACGACGTCGAACGCGGCCACCATCTCGGCGCTCGTGAAGACGTCGCGATCCGGAGCCAGCGACCAGCCCAGCAGCGACAGATAGTTGAGCAGCCCCTCGGGGATGAACCCGCGGGCGCGGTGGTTGAGCAGGTTCGACTCGGGATCGCGCTTCGAGAGCTTCTTGTTGCCCTCGCCCATCACGTAGGGCAGGTGGCCGAAGCGCGGGATCGCCTGCTCGACGCCCAGCTCGACGAGTGCGCGGTGCAGCGCGATCTGCCGCGGCGTCGAGGAGAGCAGGTCCTCGCCGCGCAGCACGTGGGTGATGCCCATGAGCGCGTCGTCGACCGGGTTGGTGAGGGTGTAGAGCGGGGCGCCGTTGGGGCGCACCACGACGAAGTCGATCGTGGAACCGGCCGGGAACGAGATATCTCCGCGCACCAGATCGTCGAAGGAGAGGTCGCTGTCCGGCACGCGGAAGCGCAGCGCCGGCTCGCGCCCCTCGGCGCGGAACGCCGCCCGCTGCTCGTCGGTGAGATCGCGATCGTGGTTGTCGTAGCCGAGCTGCTTGGGGCGTCCGGCCGCCTCGTTGCGCGCGTCGATCTCCTCCGCCGTCGAGTAGCTCTCGTAGAGGTAGCCGGCGTCCTTCAGGCGGGCGGCGATGTCGCGGTAGATCTCACCCCGCTGCGACTGGCGGTAGGGTCCGTGCGGGCCGCCGACGTCGATGCCCTCGTCCCAGTCGAGGCCGAGCCAGCGCAGCGAATCGAGGATCTGCGCGTAGCTCTCCTCGCTGTCGCGCGCCGCGTCCGTGTCCTCGATTCGGAACACGAAGGTGCCGCCGGTGTGCCGGGCGTAGGCCCAGTTGAAGAGCGCGGTGCGCACCATGCCCACGTGCGGGGTGCCCGTGGGCGACGGGCAGAAGCGCACGCGCACATCACCGCCGGTGGCGGTCGAGAACGGGATGCCGGAGGCGGCGGACGACTGGGTGGAGACGATATCTGACATCAGCGTCTAGTCTACTGAGTCGCGCCGACCGCGCAGGAGCGCGGTGGCGACGACGCCGAGAACGATGAGCGCTCCGGCCACCCCGGCGAGCACGGGGAAGCCTCCGGCGGCGAAGATCGCCCCGGAGGCGGCGCCGAAGGCCGCGCCCGCCGCGTTCATGACGGTGTCGGACTGCCCCTGGCGCCTCGGCCGCACCTCGAGCGGGGTGACCTCGGTCAGCAGGGCCGATCCGGCGACCGTCACCATGCTCCACCCGATGCCGAGCAGCACCAGCGCCGTCTGGATCACCGGCATCGATTCGCCGCCGAGGCCCGCCCCGACGGCCGCCAGGCTCAGCACGCAGAAGCCGAGCAGCACCACCGGCAGCGTGCCGATCCTCCCCGCCAGCATGCCGAACACGGGCGAGAGCGCGTACATGCCGGCGATGTGCAGGCTGATGGTGAGCCCGACGAGCGTGATGCTGCCGCCGTGGTGCGTGATGTGGAGCGGGGTCATCGCCATGATCCCCACCATCGTCGCGTGGGCGAGAGCGATGAGCCCGATCACCAGGAACTGCGCGGTGCGGCCGCGCCCGGCTCGGGGCTCCGGCGCGGTCCGGCTCCGCGCGGCGTCCGCGGGCGCGGCGGCCTCGGCGAGCCGGCGCGATTCGAGCAGCGGATCGGGGCGCAGACCGATCCAGACCACGAGCCCCGCGGCGAGCTGGGCCCCGATGGTGAAGACGAAGATGCCCGCGAGGCCGGGCAGTCCGAGCGCCTCGCCCACGACCTCCCCGGGGGTGATGAGATTGGGGCCGATGACGGCGCCGATCGTGATCGACCAGACGACCAGCGAGAGGTCGCGCGCGCGGTTCTCGGGCACCGCGAGGTCCGTGGCGGCGAACCGCGACTGCAGCTGCACGGCGCTCGCGACGCCCAGCACCGCGAGACCGGCGAAGAGCAGGGGCGAGAAGCCCGCGGCCGAGGCGGCGATGATCGCGATCGCGCCGAGCACCGCGATGGCGCTGCCGGAGGCGAGGGCGACGCGGCGCCCGCGGCGGGCGGCGAGACGGGCGAGCGGCATGCCCGCGAGGGCGGCGCCCACCGCGTTCATCGTGGAGCCGAGGCCCGAGAGCGCATCGTTGCCGGTGATGTCGACGATGAGCAGCGCGCCGGCCGACAGCGAGGCCCCGACTCCGAGGCCGCCGAGCACGGTCGCCAGTGCGAGGATCGCGACGATGCGCCGCTGCGTGCGGTGCCCGGTCGGGCGCGGTGCCGTCGTCGTGCTCAAGCGACGGGCTCCAACCCCCACCGCGCACCGTCGACGCCCGCGAGCAGGCGCTTCGCGAGGCGCACCTGGGGGCTCTCGTTGGCGGTGACCATCGATACGATGCCGATCGTGCGGTAGCGCGGCGGATCGAGCGGCAGCGCGCGGGCGTCATCGGGCAGGGTCCTCGCGGCCGCGAGGGCGAGCCCGGGCACGAGCGCCACCGCGCCGCCGGCCGCGGCCATCGCGAGCATCGCGGGAACGTTGTCGGTCTCCTGGATGATGTCGGGCTCGAAGCCGGCCTCCGCGGCCGCCGCCAGCAGGTGGCCGCGGCACTTCTCGCAGCCCGCGATCCAGTGCTCGGCCGCGAAGTCGCCGAGGTGGGCGGTGTCCCCCACCGTGTCCCGCTCGTTCGACACCACCAGCTGCACCTCCTCGCGCCACAGCGGCAGGAAGGCGCTGCCCGCGGGCAGCTCGGCGGCGCCGGCGTAGTCGAAGATCAGCGCGCAGTCGACCTCGCCGTCGCGCAGCATCCCGGTCGCGGCGGGCGGCTCGGCCTCGCGGTACTGCAGGGAGACGTCGGGCGCCTCCTCCGCGAGCTCGCGCATGAGCGCCGGCACGAGCGTGGCGCTCGCGCTCGGGAAGCCCACCATGCGCAGCGTGCCGGCGCGCTCACCGCGCAGGTCGTCGATGGCGGCGATCGCCGCGTCGATCTCGGCGACCACGGTGCGCCCGTGGTCGGCGAGGATGCGCCCGGCCGGCGTCAGCCGGATCCCCCGCCCGCTGCGCTCGATGAGCGGCACGGCGAGTCGCGTCTCCACGCGCTTGATGCGCTGGCTCACGGCGGGCTGGCTCAGGCCCAGGCTCGCGGCGGCGGCGGTGAGCGAACCGGTGGTGGCGAGCGCGTGCAGGATGCGCAGCTCGGTCGAATCGATCGAGCCCAGCGGGTCGGCGGTGCGAAGCGTGGTCATACAGACGATGGTAACCGATGCATAACGCTAACTGAAGCAAAGCATAAGAATGATTCTGTTTCATTATATCCGGGGCTCTCCTAGCCTGGCCGCATGAGCGCATCCCACCCCTCCGGCTCGGCCTCCCCGCCGATCCCGCCCGTCGCCGACCTCGGTTTCGCCGCGGGGCGGGGATACCTCTCGGCGTGCACCGCCGGCCTGCCGGCCGCCGCGACCTCGGCCGCCATGCGCGCGTTCGTCGACGACTGGGCGCGCGGGGTCCTCGACGCTCGTGCGCTCGGCGAGCAGGGCCGTCGCTGCCGCGACCTCTTCGCCGGGATCGCCGGGGTCGGCCGTGACCGGGTGGCGCTCGGCTCCCAGGTCTCGCAGCTCGTCTCCGTCGTGGGGACCTCGCTGCCCGACGGCGCCGAGGTGCTCTGCGCCGCGGGCGACTTCGCCTCCCTCGCGCACCCGCTCGAGCAGCTCGCGCACCGCGGCGTCCGGGTGCGGTACGCCCCGGTCCACCGGCTCGCCGACGAGGTGTCCCCCGGCACGGCCCTCGTGGCCTTCTCGCTCGTGCAGTCCGCGAGCGGGGAGGTCGCCGACGCGGAGGCGATCGCCGACGCGGCCGCTCGCGCGGGCGCCCGCACGCTCGTCGATCTCACGCAGTCCCTCGGGTGGCTGCCCATCGGCGCCGCGGCCTTCGACTTCACGGTCTGCCACGCCTACAAGTGGCTGTGCGCGCCCCGCGGCACCGCCTTCCTCACCGTGCGCGAGGGGCTCGAGGGCGAGCTCGTGCCGATCGCGGCCGGCTGGTGCTCGGCCGACGACGTCTGGGGCTCGTGCTACGCCGGGCACACGCCGCTCGCCGCGGGTGCCGGGCGCTTCGACGTCTCCCCCGCGTGGCCCGTGATCGGAGGCACCGAGGCCGCGCTGCGCGGCATCGCATCGCTCGACCCGCACGCCGTGCACGCGCACGACCTGGCCCTCGCGAACGCGGCGCGGCAGGTGCTGGAACAGCTCCCCGGCGACTCGGCGATCGTCACGTGGGCGGATCCCGACGGCGGCGATCTGGCGGCGCTGACCGCCCGCGGAATCGTCGCATCGGGACGCGCCGGCAACGCGCGGATCTCGTTCCACCTCTGGAACACCGCCGAGGATGTCGAGCTGCTGGCGCGGGCCCTCGGGCGCTGAGCCGACCCGCTCATCGAGCCCGCGCGAGCCACGGCTCTCGAATTCGGGGCCCGTGTGCTGCACGATCGCGGTGATAGTGCAGCACACGGGCCCCGAATTCGGTGAGGGGGCGCGGGGATCGCGATCGTCGCCCACAGCTGAGCATCAGGGCGACTGTCTCAGCAGTTGTGCACCGATTCCGCACCAGGGCGTTCCGGGGTGACGGATCTTGCGAAGATTCGAGCATGACCCGACCGCCGTTGCCCCTCCCCGCCTCGCTCGGCCCGGTGTTCAGTGCAGCGGAGGCGAGGCGCGCCGGAGTGTCCGCCCGGCGCCTGCGGCAGACCGATGTCGTCCGGTTCGGCCCCGGGGTCTACCGGCGCCGCCCCGAGACTCCTCCGAGCGCCGAGGGAGCGCACCCCGGTCAGGTCTGGCGCGACCTGCAGATCGCGCTGGCGCGCACCCTCGCGCCGACCCTCGCGGACGGTCAGTTCTACGCGGGGTTCACGGCAGCAGCGATCTGGAACTTGCCGGTGCCGCGCCCGATGCGTCATGCCGATACCGGCACCGACCACGACCCCAGCCGCGGTTCCCGGACACCGTGGGAGCCCGACGACCGGCTCACGATCGGCTGCTGCACACCACGGCGGATCAGTCGCAGGCGAGGCCATCGCGCACTCACCCTCTCCCCGCGCCTGGCGACCGTCGTCGAGCACGATGGCTTGCCGGTCACCGATCCGGCAACGACGTGGGCCGTGGTCGCTCCCCTGCTGCGACGAGATGACGCGGTGGCCCTCGGCGACGCGATCATCCGCGATCACCGGATCCCCGGCACCGCAGGATTCCGCCGCCCGCAGCTCGCCACCGCGGAGGAGCTCGAGATCTCCTCCGCACTGCGATACCGCAGGCATTCCCGCGTGCTCGAAGAGCTGCTGCCGCTCCTCTCGCCTCACAGCGCCTCACCGCCCGAGTCGCACCTGCGCCTGCGCATCCGGGAGTGGGGACTGCCCGAACCCGAGCTCGACTACGACGTGCGGGCTGCGAACGGGGCGCTGCTCGGGTGCAGCGAGTTCGCCTGGCCCCGCTATCGGCTCGCGGCGGAGTACGAGGGCGATCACCACCGGACGGAGGGCCCGCAGTGGAATCGCGACATCGAGAAGTACCACTATTACGAGCGGCACGGCTGGGAGACCGTCCGCGCGACGTCGCTGCTGCTCTACCGTCAGCAGCCCGAACTGAGACACCGCCTCACAGGAGCTCTCCGCGACCGCGGCTGGGAAGGCCGATGACCGGCGATCCGGACTCATCGCGATGCGGCGTCGA
Source organism: Leucobacter sp. (assembly GCF_053528595.1). Taxonomy (NCBI): domain Bacteria; kingdom Bacillati; phylum Actinomycetota; class Actinomycetes; order Micrococcales; family Microbacteriaceae; genus Leucobacter; species Leucobacter sp. Next base: position 10,774 of record NZ_JAIVPF010000067.1, read on the forward strand.
ACTCCCCGGAAATTCGAGTCCCTTCCGCTGCACTACTCGCTGAATGCTGCAGCGGAAGAGACTCGGATTCGCGAGAGGACGCGCCGTGCGGGCGCCGGTGCCCCTCACGACGCGGCGAACGCCGCCGCCTCCGCCTTGTCCTGCTCGGTGGCGACGAGCTGCCCGCACGCGCCGTCGATCTCCTTGCCGCGGGTGTCGCGCAGCGTGGTCGGGATCCCGGCCGCGTTCAGGCGGTCGACGAACTCGCGCGTGACCTCCCGCGTCGACGACGTCCAGATGGAGCCGGGCGTCGGGTTGAGCGGGATCGGATTCACGTGCACCCAGCCGCGGCCGCGCGCGTTGAGCTTCTCGGCCAGCAGATCCGCGCGCCAGGCGTGATCGTTCATGTCCTTGATGAGCGCGTACTCGATGGAGACCCGGCGACCCGTCGTCTCGTAGTAGTGGTACGCCGCGTCGAGCACCTCCTCGACCTTCCACCGGCTGTTGACCGGGATCAGGTCGTCGCGCAGCTGGTCGTCGGGCGCGTGCAGCGACAGAGCGAAGGTGATGGGGATGTTCTCGTCGGCGAGCTTGCGGATCGCCGGCGCGAGCCCCACCGTCGAGACGGTGATGCCGCGGGCCGACATGCCGAGTCCCTCGGGCGACGGCGCGATCATGCGGTGCACGGCGTTCATCACGCGCTTGTAGTTGGCGAGCGGCTCGCCCATGCCCATGAACACGATGTTGTTGACGCGCTCGGGCTCCGCCCCGTTGCCGGCCTCGCGCTTGCGCCCCAGGCCGCCCTCGGCGATCACCCGGTTGGCCTGCACGATCTGGTCGAGGATCTCGGCCGTCGACATGTTGCGGGTGAGGCCCGCCTGGCCCGTGGCGCAGAACGGGCAGTTCATGCCGCAGCCGCACTGGCTTGACACGCAGAGCGTGATGCGGCCGGGGTAGCGCATGAGCACCGACTCGACGAGCGCGCCGTCGAAGAGCCGCCAGAGGAACTTGATCGTCGCACCGTCGTCGGTGACGAGGCGCTTCACCTCGCTGAGCAGCGGCGGGAAGAACGCCTGCGCCAGCTCCTCGCGGCGGTCCTTCGGCAGATCCGTCATCTGCTCGGGATCGGTGGTGCGGTGCTCGAAGTAGTGCTTCGAGATCTGCTTCGCCCGGAACTTGGGAAGGCCCATCTCCACGACCTTCGCCTCGCGCTCCGCGAGCGTCATGTCGGCGAGGTGGGTGTCGGGCTGCTTCACGCGGGGCGAGGCGAACTGCAGCGTCGGCCGCCCGTCGGGGCTCGTGATCTGCTTCCACCCCTCCGCCTTGGGGCGCACCTGCGGACGCGCCGAATCCCCGCCTCGCGGTCGGGTGCGGACCAGCTTGCCCTCGGCAGGCTGCGCGTCATGGTTGAGCTTGTTGGGATCCATCGCACACCATTGTCTCATCCCCGGCTGAGCGCGCCGCGACGGGAACGGTTCAGAACTCCTCGTAGCGCGCCGGATCCTGATCCTTCAGCCGTCCGTCGGGGCGGCCGAGCGCGGTGATCGCGTCGACCTCGTCGGCGGTCAGCACCACGTCGGCCGCCGCGAGGTTCTCGCGCTGACGGCCGGGATCGGCCGACTTCGGCAGCGGGACCACGCCGCGCGCGACGTGCCACGCGAGGATCGCCTGCACCGGCGAGATCCCGTGCGCCGCGGCGATCTCGCCGATCACCGGCTGCTCGGCGATGTCGTTGCCCCGACCCACCGGGCTCCACGCCTCGACGATGATCCCGCGCTCGCGGTGGTACTCGACGGCCTCGCTCTGGGGGAAGTACGGGTGCAGCTCGATCTGGTTGACGACGGGTCGCACACCGGTCTCCGCCTCGATTCGCTCGAGGTGCTCCGGCAGGAAGTTCGAGACGCCGATGTGCCGGACGAGCCCGCGCTCGCGCGCCTCCACCAGCGCGCGCCAGGCCTCGACGTAGCGGCCCGTCGTCGGGTTCGGCCAGTGGATCAGGTAGAGGTCGATCGCGTCGAGGCCCGACCGGAACACGCTCTCCTCGATCGTGCGCAGCGCGGCGTCGTGCTCGTGGTGCCGGCCCGGCAGTTTGCTCGTGAAGACCAGCGAGGATCGCTGCGCCCCGGAGTCGCGCGCGCCTCGACCGACGGCGCCCTCGTTCTCGTAGTTGAACGCCGAGTCGAGCAGGCGGTAGCCGCCGTCGACCGCGGATCGCACCGCCGCGGCGCCCGCGACGCCGTTCAGCCGATAGGTGCCGAGCCCGATGGCCGGCAGGGTGAATCCGTCGTGCGCGCGCTGTTCGATCATGCCCACAGCCTACGCCGGGCGCGGCGTCGACGTCAGAGCAGCCGGGAGCGGATCAGGAAGCGCATGCCCTCGGGCGCCTCCAGCGAGAAGCCGGACCCGCGACCGGGCACCGCGTCGACCGTGAGGTGCGTGTGCGACCACACCCCGAACTGCTCGCGCGACATCCAGAAGCCGATCTCGCGCTTCGCACCGGCATCGCCCGGGCGGCCGGCGCCTCCCGCGCCGCCAGCGCCGGCGACCGCCGGCGGCAGCTCGAGCGTGCCGAGCAGCACGTCCTGCCCGCCCGTTCGGAACTCGCCCTCCTGGTAGCACATGGGCGAGCTGCCGTCGCAGCACCCGCCGGACTGGTGGAACATGAGCGGGCCGTGCATCGCCCACAGCCGGTCGATCAGCTCGAGCGCCGCGGGCGAGAAGGCCAGCCGGCTCTCGGTCTCGCCCTCCACCTCGGGCCTCGCGTCGACGCTTCCGGGGATCGGCTCGCTCCCGGAGGGGGTGGGCGGCGCGGCGGTGAGGTCGCAGGCGTCCGCCGTCTTCTCGTTCATCGTTCTCACCTCTCTGGAAGAACCGGGTATCTCCAGGGTACGCTCCCGGGTTCCGACTCCGCTGCGCTCGCTCGACCGGCGGGTTCCGGGCTCCGAATCCGCGCTCCGCTCGACCGTCGGTACCTCGTCGTTCCGCGCGCGCGGCGAGGCCGGTCGTGCGGCACGAGCGGAGCGAGCCGCAGTACGCGGAATCCGGGGGTGGATCCCGCGACTGCGCGCCGGATGACATCGAGCCCCTCCTAGAAGAAGCCGAGCGCGTTCTCGCTGTAGCTCACGAGCAGGTTCTTGGTCTGCTGGTAGTGATCGAGCATCATCAGGTGGTTCTCGCGCCCGATGCCGCTCGACTTGTACCCGCCGAACGCCGCGTGCGCCGGGTAGGCGTGGTAGTTGTTCACCCAGACGCGACCGGCCTGGATCGCGCGCCCGGCCCGGTAGGCGGTGTTGCCGTCGCGGCTCCACACCCCGGCCCCGAGCCCGTAGAGCGTGTCGTTGGCGATGCGGATCGCGTCGTCGAAGTCGGTGAAGGTCGTCACCGACACCACCGGTCCGAAGATCTCCTCCTGGAAGATGCGCATCGAATTGTCGCCGCGGAAGATGGTCGGCTGGATGTAGAACCCGCCGCCGAACTCCCCGCCGAGGTCGTGCACCTCGCCCCCGGTGAGCACCTGCGCGCCCTCCTGCCTGCCGATGTCGAGGTACGACTTGATCTTCTCGAACTGGTCGTTCGAGGCCTGCGCCCCCACCATCGTGTCGGTGTCGAGCGGATTGCCCCGCGTGATGCGCTCGGTGCGCTCCACGACGGCATCGAGGAAGTCTCCCGCGATCGACTCCTGGATCAGCGCCCGCGACGGGCAGGTGCAGACCTCGCCCTGGTTCAGGGCGAACATCGCGAAGCCCTCCTGCGCCTTGTCCCAGTAGGCGTCGTCCCGCGCCATCACGTCCTCGAAGAAGAGGTTGGGGCTCTTGCCGCCGAGTTCGAGCGTGACGGGGATGATGTTGTCCGAGGCGTACTGCATGATGAGGCGGCCGGTCGTCGTCTCACCGGTGAAGGCGATCTTGCGGATGCGCTTGTTCGAGGCGAGGGGCTTGCCGGCCTCGGCGCCGAAGCCGTTCACGATGTTGACGACGCCCGGCGGCAGGAGATCGCCGATCAGCTCGAAGAGCACGAGGATCGATGCCGGCGTCTGCTCGGCCGGCTTGATGACCACGGCGTTGCCCGCGGCGAGCGCCGGGGCGAGCTTCCAGGTGGCCATGAGGATCGGGAAGTTCCAGGGGATGATCTGTCCCACGACCCCCAGGGGCTCGTGGAAGTGGTACGCGACGGTGTCCTCGTCGAGCTGCGAGAGGCCGCCCTCCTGCGCGCGGATCGCGCCCGCGAAATAACGGAAGTGGTCGATGGCGAGCGGCAGGTCGGCGTTCAGGGTCTCGCGCACGGCCTTGCCGTTGTCCCAGGTCTCCGCGACCGCGAGCATCTCGAGGTTCTCCTCGATGCGGTCGGCGATGCGGTTCAGGATCACCGCGCGCTCGGCCGGGCTCGTGCGGCCCCACGCGGGCGCGGCGGCGTGCGCGGCGTCGAGCGCCGCCTCGATGTCCTCGGCGGTGCCGCGGGCGATCTCGCAGAACGCCTTGCCGGTCACCGGCGTGACGTTCTCGAAGTACTGCCCCTTGACGGGCGGCACCCACTCGCCCCCGATGTAGTGCTCGTACCGGCTCTTGAAGCTCACCAGCGCATCCGGCTGGCCCGGGGCTGCGTATACGGCCATGATGGCTCTCCTTATTGACGTCGTTGTCGGGGCCGGCCCGCCGCTGCGGTCCGGCGATCCCGACGCTACGCCCCGCACCGTTGCACGGAGGTTGCACGGAGGTTTCGGGAGCGGGTCGGCCGCGTCGGCGCGCACCGGCTCAGCGCTCGCGCGCGAGCTGCTCCAGCCGCGCGACGACGCGCGCCCGCTTCGGGGAGAGCGGCGGCAGCACCTGCAGCAGCGTCTCCCAGACCTGCGCGTCGTCGGGAGCCCAGCTCTGCGCGTAGTCGAAGAGCGGCTCGGCAGCCGCCGACTGCAGCATCGCCTCGCGCAGCGTCGCGTCGACCTCGGCGCGCAGACCCTCCACCGCCGGCGCCGCGGACCCCGGCAGCACGGGCCCCTCGTAGGCGGCCAGGGCGAGCCGGTGCGCACCGCGGCCGAGCGCCTCGAGCGCCTCGAGGGCGTCCACCCGCAGCTGCCGGCTCAGGCGGTACGGCCGCGACAGCAGGTCGATCCCGGCGCCCTGCTGGGCGAGCCATCTGCGCAGCCGCACCAGCTCGGGCCGCAGCGTGTGCTCGGAGCCCGCGGCGCCGTACACCTGCTCGGCGAGCGCGGCCGCGCCGAGTCCCTGCGGCGCGGCGGCGAGGGCGAGCAGGATCTCGGCGTGCCGACCGGACGCGACCGCGGAGCCGCGGTCGTGCTCGAGGAGCGCCGGCTCGCGCCCGAGCACGACCAGGCGCGGCGCCCGGCGCCGCGGATCCGGCGCCACCGCCCGCCCCGGCCGCTCGGCCTCGATGAGGGCGCGCAGCGATTCGAGCTTCAGCTCGGCCTCGACCGCGGCGAGCGTCGCCTCGACGAGCGGGAGGATGTGCGGCGAGGCCGCGGCGTCGCCGCCGGTGACGTCGATGACGCCGATGATGGCCCCGCTCGCCGGGTCGTGCACGGGAGCGGCGGTGCAGCTCCACTGGTGCACGGCGCGGTTGTAGTGCTCGGCCCCGAGCACCTGGATCGCGTGGTCGAGGGCCAGCGCGCTGCCGGGTGCGCTCGTGCCCACCGCCGCCTCCGACCAGTCCATGCCCGCGCGGAACCCCATGTCCTCGGCCCGCGCGCGCAGCCCCCGATCCCCGTCGAGCCACAGCAGCCGTCCGGCCGCATCCCCCACGGCCACGATGAGGCCCGAGTCCCCCGCCTCCTCGAAGAGGAGCCGCTGCACCACGGGGAGCACCCGCGCGATGGGGTGGATGCGGCGCAGCTCGGCCAGCTCCTCGTCGCTGAGCGCGGGCTGCTCCGGCGCGCGGAACGGATCGATCGTGCGCTGCTGCGATCGCAGCCACGACTCCACGACCACCGGTCGCAGCTCGGCCTGGGCCGCGAATCGCTCGAGCGAGCCCGGATCGTCGGCCGACACCGCCCCCGCGACGAAGGCCTCGTGCGCCTGCGCGAGGCGCCGACGCCGTTCGCGCGCCGACTCGCCGCTGCGCAGTGCGCGCCACTCGCTCGCCACTCTGGCTCCTCCTTCGCAGCCGCGTCCCCGCTTCCTCCGAGAGTAGCCGAGAACCGCTTCGGCCACGAGGGTCGGGGGCGACGGATCGTGTGCGCGCCCGACGCCCCGGAGCCGCGGGCCGGCACGCGGTGCTACGACCCCGAGCGGTAGAGCGCCAGGAGGCCGTCGATGCCGCGCGCGTCCCAGGCCTCGAGCTGCCGCTCGGCGGGTCCCCGGTCGCGCCGGCGGCGCTCGACGAAGCGGGTCACGAGCTCCGCGTCCCCGGCGGCGGCCAGCTCGTCAGCGGCGTGCCCGATCATGGCGTCGACCAGCTCGAATGCCGGTCGCGGCTCCCCCTCGATGGGATCGAAGAGCTCGCCCGAGACGCCGTCGCGGGCGGCGCGCCAGTGCGCACCCCGCAGCAGATCGGGCTGCGGATGGGCCGGGGTCTCGCCGAGTTCGTACTCGCGCAGCGCGCGAGCGGCGAGGGCGCGGAAGATCAGCGCGAGCGCGACCGCGTCCTCGGAGTGCAGCTGCGTGTCGGCGGTGCGCAGCTCGATCGTGGGGAAGCGCTCCGAGAGCCGGATCGCCCAGTTCACGAGCGCCGTGTCCACGAGCGCGCCGGCGTGCACGAGGCCGCTCACCACGCGCTCGTACTCAGCGCCGTCGGCGAAGGCCGGCGGATAGCCCGATGTGGCCCACTGCTGGGTGAGCAGGTAGCGCCAGCTCGCGTAGCCCGTCCGCTCTCCGAGGTGGAGAGGCGAATTCGCCGCGAGCGCCGCGAGCACGGGCGACCAGCGGGCGAAGCGGGCGATCACCTGCACCCCGGCATCCCGCGACGGCACCTCGACGTGGATATGGGCGCCGGTCGAGTAGTACCGGGAGACGGACCCCCGCACCGCTTCGGCGATCTCGAGGTAGCGGGACTTCCCGACCACCCGGCCCGGCGCATCTCCCCCGATGGGCGGCAGGCCCGTCCCGGCGAGCACCAGTCCCGCGTCCTCGGCCGCGGCGGCGGCCGCGGCCCGGAACTCCCCGAGCGACTCGAGCGCCTCGTCGGCCGTCGCGCAGACGGGCGTCGCCGTCTCGAGCTGGCAGTGGAAGAACTCGTGCTCGGCGCGCAGACCGGGCAGAGCGGCGATCAGCTCGTCGGCGCCGTCGCGGGGAAGCCCCGTTCCGGCGTCGAGCAGCATGAATTCCTCTTCGACACCGAACCTCGGCGCGCGGGTGGAGTCTGCGGCCATTCCGCCACCTGCCCTTCTCGCGGGGTTCCAGTGTGGCACAGTCCCGCTGCGCGACACGCCCTGTTACGGCGAACGACCGGGGACGCGGATCCCGGGCCCCGAGCCCGGCCGTCCGGGGTCAGAGCACCGGGTTGCGCAGGATCCCGATCCCCTCGATCTCCACCTCGACCGTGTCGCCGGCTTCCAGGCGGCCGACTCCCGCCGGCGTGCCCGTGAGGATCACGTCTCCCGGCAGCAGCGTGAACGCCTGCGAGGCGTGCGCCACGATGCGAGCGAGCGAGTGGATCAGCTGAGCGGTGCTGCCCTCCTGGCGCACCTCGCCGTTGACACGCGTGATCACGAGCGCGTCGCTGAGATCGGGATCCGTCTCGATCACCGGCCCCAGCGGGCAGAACGTGTCGAAGCCCTTGCCCCGGGTCCACTGCCCGTCCTTGATCTGCAGGTCGCGGGCCGTGACGTCGTTGGCGCAGGTGAACCCGAAGACGTGCTTCAGCGCGTCCTCCTCGGGCACGTCCTTCGTCACGGCTCCGATCACCATGGCGAGCTCGCCCTCGTGCTCCACGCGATCCGAGATCGCGGGCCGCACGATCGGCTCCCCCGGACCGATCACCGCGGTGTTCGGCTTGAGGAAGAGCAGCGGCTCCTCGGGGGTCTCCCCGCCGGTCTCCGCCTGCATCTCCTCGACGTGATCGGCGTAGTTCTTGCCGACGCAGACCACCTTCGAACGCGGGATCACCGGGGCGAGCAGCCGGGCGTCCTCGAGCCGGATGCGCCGGCCGGTCGTGTCGAAGCCGGCGATCATGGGATCTCCGGCCAGCTCGACCAGCTCGACGCCGTCGCCGCTCTCTGCCCGATCGAGGACGCCGAAGGAGATCTCGCCGTCGTACTGGAAGCGCGCGACCTTCACGCCGCCGCCTTCGCGCCGACGAGCACCTCGAGCCAGCCGTGCCGGTCCTCGCGGATGCCGCTCTGGATGCCGGTCAGCTCCTCCCGGAGCGACATCGTCAGGGCACCGGGCGCGCCGTCGCCGAAGTCGATGTCGAGCCCCTCGCCCTTCAGCCGGCGGATCGGGGTGATGACCGCGGCGGTGCCGCAGGCGAACGCCTCGGTGATGGTGCCGTCCGCGGCGCCCTCGCGCCACTCGGTGACGGTGAGATCCCGCTCCTCCACCGCGTGGCCGCGATCCTTCGCCAGCTGGATCAGGCTGCGCCGGGTGACCCCGTCGAGGATGTTGCCGTTGAGCTGCGGAGTGAGCAGCGTGCCGTCGGCGCGCACCAGGAACAGGTTCATGCCGCCGAGCTCGTCGATCGTGTCCGCCGTCGCGGAATCGGTGAACAGCACCTGCTGGCAGCCGTTCTCGGCCGCGACGCGCTGCGGCAGCAGCGACGCCGCGTAGTTGCCGCCGCACTTGGCGGCGCCCGTGCCGCCTCGGCCCGCACGGGCGAGATCCTGCGACAGCCAGATCGACACCGGCTTCACGCCACCGCTGAAGTAGGGGCCGGCCGGGCTCGCGATGACGAGGAAGCGGGCGCGCTCGGCCGCGCGCACGCCGAGGAAGTTCTCGTCGGCGATCATGAACGGACGCAGGTAGAGGCTCTGGTCCTGCCCGCTCGGCACCCAGTCGGCGTCGACGCTCACGAGCTCCCGGATGGCCTGCACGAAGACCTCCTCGGGAAGCTCGGGCAGCGCGAGCCGGTGGGCCGACTCGTTGAGGCGGCGCGCATTGGCCTCCGGGCGGAAGGTCACGATCGAGCCGTCGGGCCGGCGGTAGGCCTTGAGCCCCTCGAAGATCTCCTGTCCGTAGTGCAGCACGGACGACGCCGGGTCCATGGGGATCGGCCCGTACGGCACGACCTCGGCGTCGTGCCACCCCGCGTCCTTGGTCCACACGATCGAGATCATGTGATCGGTGAAGTGGTTGCCGAAGCCGGGATCGCGCAGGATCGCGTCGCGCTCCGCGGCGGGCAAGCGGTCGGCTTCGGTGCGGGTGAAGGCCAGGTCAGTCATGGGTTCGCTCTCTTGCGTCGGAGGGTTCTCGAGGTGGAGTGCCGGGCGCTCAGGCGCCGCGCGGGGGCAGCTGCGCGATCACGGCGTCGCCGATCTCGGCGGTGGCCCGCCGGGCGTCGCCGCGCGAGGCGCGGTCGGCGCGCACGGCGTCGCGCACGCGATCGCCCTCGGTCGCGAGGCCGAGGTGGTCGAGCATGATGGCCGCGGAGAGGATCGCCGCGGTCGGGTCCGCCTTCTGCTGCCCCGCGATGTCGGGCGCAGATCCGTGTACGGGCTCGAACATGCTCGGGAACGAGCCGTCGGGATTGATGTTGCCGCTGGCCGCGAGCCCGATGCCGCCGCCGATGGCGCCGGCCAGGTCCGTGAGGATGTCACCGAACAGGTTATCAGTCACCAGCACGTCGAATCGCTCGGGATCCTGCACCATGAAGATGGTCGCGGCATCGACGTGCATGTAGTCGACCGCGATCTCGGGGTACTCGGCGGCGACGGCCTGCACGATGCGCTGCCAGGTGGCGCCCGCGTGCACGAGCACGTTCGTCTTGTGCACCCAGGTCAGCTTCTTGCGGGGCCGCTTCTGCGCGGCCTCGAAGGCGTAGCGCACCACGCGCTCGATGCCGAAGGCCGTGTTGACCGAGACCTCGGTCGCCACCTCGTTCGCGGTGTCGGGGCGGAGGCGCCCGCCGTTGCCCGCGTAGGGACCCTCGGTGCCCTCGCGCACCACCACGAAGTCGAACTCTCCCGGATTCCGGAGGGTCGACTCGACGCCGGGGAACAGCGTGCAGGGGCGCACGTTCGCATAGTGCTCGAAGTCGAAGCGCAGCTTCAGCAGCAGCCCGCGCTCGATGTTGGCGTGCTTGAGGCGCGGATCGTTGGGGGCGCCCCCGACCGCGCCGAAGAGGATCGCGTCGTGCGCCGCGATCTCGGCCTGCTCCTCGGCGGGCAGCGTGTCGCCGGTCTCCAGGTAGCGCTCCGCGCCGAGCTTGAACTCCGTGCGCTCGAGCGTCGTGTCGCCGCCCGCGAGCACCGCGTCGAGCACACGATTCGCCTGCTCGATCACCTCGGGTCCGATGCCGTCACCCGGGATGACGGCGAGCTTGATGGTGCGGGTCACTGAACGCTCCTCTTCGTGCTGGGACTGGCCGTCTCCAGCTTACTCGGGCGGTGGCCCGCCTCGGACTATCGACCAGCAGGTGCGGACGGGATCCTGTTGCAGCCGCTCCAGGCGCCGGATCGCGCAGCTCGGGCGGCCCGCCCGCGTTCGCGCGTCAGTAGATGTCGCTCAACCGGAGGCGAGGCAGCAGCTACTGACGCGCGCAGGGAGGGGTACCGGCGGAGAGGCGCGCACCCTCCGAAACGCACGCTCCCCGAAACGACAGAAGCCCCACCCGAAGGTGAGGCTTCTGTTTCCGGTGACCCCAGCGGGATTCGAACCCGCGTTACCGCCGTGAGAGGGGAATCAGCTCTCCCGGAACGGCGTAGCCGACCCAGTTTCGGCCTGTGGTTTCAACGATTCCGAGTGCGTGACGTGCGACGCTAACAGTCTCGTTGTCAGCGTTCGTTGCCAGAATGTTGCCACGTTACCGCCGTCACGGAACTTGTTCTGGCAACAAAACTGCGGACGCACGGTAGCCTGCTGCCCTATGTGTTCCTTACCTCTGATGCCAGTGCCATGCGCCCCATTCGCACAACGTCAACTCGTATAGACTATCTTCTATGGTCGAAAGCGCAGCTCTGAATGATTTTGGTGGTTTACCGCTGCGCAGAGAATCCGCCGAAGACTTGGCACGTTCGCTTCGCGCAGTAGCCGACCCAACGAGATTGCAGATCTTGAGTGCGGTGCTCAATAGCCAAGACCAACGACTGACAGTCGGGCAACTCGCGGAACTGCTGGATCTGCGTCAGCCGACTGTCACGCATCACGTTCACATTCTTGTGGCGGATGACTACTTGGAGAAATCGCCTGACGGGAAACTCGTATGGCTTTCGATTTCGGAATCCCGACGAGCCGCGATCGAAGACCTATTGCAATGACAGAGTCGGGCTCAGTACGACGCATTCGCCTACCGCTCGACGTCAACTCGGCAAATGAGCGCGCACGACAGGCAGCAGTGCTGAGCGATCCAGTGAATCTCCGGATCATGAGCGATCTCGCCGCAGACACGAAGCCGTCGATGCTTCCGGCACTACTTGGTGTCGAGTCAACCGAGCTCGGCCAAAGAATCGGCGTGCTCGTGGCCGCGGGTTTGCTTATTGAGATTGATGCCGGGGAACCTCATTTGACAGCCGACGCGTGGGTGAGGTTCGGGCGGCTTCTTTCCGGTCAGTTGCCACCGGCACAGGCAGACCCCACCCCTCCCTTGGTTGCGCTTCCACCGGCCGTTTCGACGATCATCCAAGACCTCGCCTATCGGTTTCAGGGCACTTTCAATCCGGAAACGGTGTCGAGGTATGTGGTTGAGAGTTTCCTTCTATTGAGCGAACGCGCCAACGTCCGTACGCACCTGATGATTCTGACCGCACGGTACGCGGCGGATCGTTTAGAGGCACTCGCTTCCGTTCAGGGGCTCAGATTACACAGCTCGCCTGAGGTACTTTTTGTTTGCGTGCAGAACGCTGGCAGATCGCAAATCGCTGGAGCCTTCCTCAGGCATTTAGCGGGAGATCGTGTGCACGTCCGAACGGCAGGATCTGCCCCCGCCTCTGAAGCGCATCCTCGTGTCATAGCAGCCATGGACGAGATTGGAATCCCCGTCTGGGGCGAGTTTCCAAAACCACTCACCGATGAAGTTGTGCGCGCTGCCGACTATGTGATCACGATGGGATGCGGGGACGCATGCCCGGTATTTCCCGGTCGGAGATACCTTGAATGGGAGTTGGACGACCCGCTGACGCTCGATGAAGTGGGGCTTCGCCGCGTTCGCGACGAGATCGGCGACAGGGTCAGGTCGCTTCTCACTGAAATGGGCTAAGCAGAGAGGGTGTAGCCCGCGAACTGCACCGTTTGGATGAAGTCCGCCGCCGGATCGATCTCTCGCAACTTTCTCCGCAACCGGGCGATCGCCTGGCGCACTGTCGCTCGTCGGTCGCTCTGGGTCTCTCCGTAGGCCGCTGCGAGCATTTCTAGCGAAACGGAATCTGGATATGCGCGAGCAATGTGCCAGAGCAGGGTGAACTCCGCAACCGCCAACGTCAGTGAGGTTCCCTTCCAACTAATTCTCTGCTCGTCCAGATGTACGACGAGGTCACCGAAGTGTACCTCACTGCCCGAGTCAATAATGGGCTGGGCAGAAAGTGCAAGGTGAAGGGTTTTCGGCGTGAGGGGAAGCGGCAGGAAACCATGCACTCCAGACCGCACGGCTGCCGTCGTGAGTCGCCGGGGTGAGCCATCAAGCACTCCCAGGAACACAGCACGGCCTGGTATTGCACAGGCCAACTCCAGCAGCCGCTCCGTATGGTCACAATCGTCGTCGCGCTCCGCCACAACGATCATTGCTGCATGCGGGTCATGCGCGAGATCCGTCAGCGCCTCAAGCGGGTCTTCATGGCGGGTGATCGGGAATCCGAAATGCAGAAACTCGGAACGGGTACCGCGAACTTGCTTTGGATCGCTAGCCAACACTACGAAACGGGTAAGGCCATGCTCGACGACACTCATCCGAACTTCCCACTGATGTAGTCCTCGGTTCGTGGGTCTGCCGGGTTATCGAACAGCCGAGAGGTGCGATCGTATTCCACCAAAACCCCGGTTCGGTCACCAGTGGTGTCGTCGGCGAGCGCGGTGAAGAACGCAGTACGGTCTGCGACTCGGGCCGCTTGCTGCATGTTATGCGTCACGATGATGATGGTGTAGTCACGCTTGAGCTCGTTCATGAGGTCTTCGATACGGGAGGTCGCGATCGGATCCAGCGCCGAGCAGGGCTCATCCATCAGAATCACGTCGGGCTGCACCGCGATGGTCCGGGCAATGCATAGGCGCTGTTGCTGACCACCAGAGAGCCCGAATGCAGATTGCTTGAGCTTGTCTTTGACCTCGTTCCACAAAGCCGCATGGGTAAGCGCTTCTTCGACCAGATCATCCATCGAGTCGACTTTCATGCCGGTGACACGGGGGCCGTAGGCGATGTTGTCGTAGATGGACTTCGGGAACGGGTTGGGCTTTTGGAAGACCATGCCGATGCGGCGGCGAACTTCAATCGGGTCGACGTCCTTCCCGTACATGTCTTCGCCTTGGAAGAGGACGCTGCCTTCGACACGTGCTCCGTCAACGAGATCGTTCATGCGGTTGAGGGAACGCAGTAGCGTCGATTTTCCACAGCCGGAAGGTCCGATCAGTGCGGTGATCTCATTCGGATGGAATTCGAGATTGACACCGGTCACGGCTCGAAAATCCCCGTAATACACATTGACGTCCTGGCAGCTAATGATTCCTGAATCATCAGCGAGCGGGTCGGGCGCTTCCTGAACAGCATGCTGGATATGGATTGTGGCAGATGTTTGAGCATCAGTAGTCATGATTACCATCGCTTCTGGAACTTGTTGCGGATGAAAATGGCGAGGCCATTCATCAAGATGAGAACGAGCAGGAGGAGCACGCTGGTGGCACCAGCGAGTGCATGGAAGCCTTCTTGAGGTCGGCCAGTCCAGTTGAAGATCTGAATTGGCAGCGTCGTGTAGCCACTGAGCAATCCATTCGGATCGAAAGTGATGTAGACAAGTGCACCGAGCACGAGCAATGGGGCCGCTTCTCCGAGCGCCCTCGAGAGCGCCAAGATCGAGCCCGTGGCGATACCGGGCACCGAGGACGGTAGAACCTGCCGCCATGTTGTCTGCCAAGGTGTCGCGCCCAAAGCTAGCGATCCCTGTCGAATTTCCTGAGGAACTGCTCGAAGCGCTTCGCGAGTGGAGATGATGATCACCGGGAGGATCAAAAGAGTCAGTGCCAGCGCGCCGCCGATAACGATGTTCTTGTTAGTAACTCCGAGCAACGTGAGAAACGACAGTGCCAGGAGTCCGTACACGATCGACGGGACGGCGGCGAGATTCTGCACGTTGAGCTCGATCAGCTTGTTGTACCACTTCTTGCGATCCGCAAATTCCTCAAGGTGAACTGCCGCAGCAATACCAATCGGCAGCGTCAGCACTGCGGTCGTGCAGATTACCCAGATCGAACCGAGAATGGCCGGCCTCGCGCCTGCTGTCTCTGGGTCTGCCGAGGGGAAGGCGGTGAAAAGGTTGCTTGTGAACTTCCCCTGCCCTGAGATCACAATCGTGACCAGCAGAGTGGCGAGTACAGCAAGAGCGACGAACAGGGCGAGCCAGATAAGGAGCAGAAAGGCCAGTGCGGTGGGGCGCAGCTCGCCGTTCTTCCCAGTTGCTAGCGGGCGATGAGTCGCGGAACTAGCACCGGCTGTGACGTTGGTTGCCTTCATTAGTAGGCCTCCCGGAAGCGTTGGACAATGCGATTGCTGATGAAGTTGATCAGCAACGTAATGAGGAACAGCAGCAGACCGACTGCGAAGAGCGTGTTGTACTCGATGCTGCCGACACGTGAGTCACCGAGTGCTGCATTCGCGATGAAACCAGTCATCGTCTGGCCTTGGTCGAGCGGGCTAGTGACCATTTGCGCCTGGCTACCGGCAGCAATTGCGACAATCATCGTCTCGCCGACGGCGCGTGAAATGCCGAGCACCACAGCGGCAACAATGCCTGAAAGCGCTGCTGGGAAAACTACTCGGAGCGTGGTCTGCATCCGATTCGCGCCGAGTGCCGCGCTGCCTTGCCGGAGGCTGTTCGGCACGGCCGACATTGCATCCTCAGATATGGATGCGATGGTCGGAATGATCATGACACCCATGACGAGGCCCGCGGCCAGCACGCTGAATGCTCCAGTCGGTAGGTGTAGCCACTCACGGAACACGGTGGTTTGCACAAACTGCAGCGCGAAGAAGCCGTACACCACGGTCGGCACCCCCGCGAGCACCTCAAGAACTGGCTTCAGTACCTTGCGCATCGTGGGTTTGGCGTATTCAGAGAGCAGGATCGCTGCACCTAGCCCGAAAGGAACTGCGACGGCTAGCGCGATCACGGTCGTCCAAAGCGTCGCCGTGACGAGCGGGAGCACGCCGAAGGATGCGTTCGCGAACCTCGGTGCCCACCGGGTGCCGAAGAGGAACTCGACGATGGGCACTTCGGCAAAGAACTCCAGCGAGGGAACGATGAGCGCGACGAGAATGCCGAGTGTCGTGATGACGGTGAGTGCCGCAGCAAGACGCAGCAGCAATCGTATGACCAGTTCGCCCGGACGGGAGCGCCGGGCGAACTGGCTCGACGCACGGGGAGCCTCGCGAATGCGTAGGCTCCCCGGCTTCTCAGTAGTGAGAGTCATGAAGGTATCTTCTTCAGCGCGAGGTCTAACCGAGCGACGCGAGTTCTTCCGTTGCCGTCACAACCTGATCCTCAGTGAGAGGAACGAACAGTGCACGCTCTGAGATCGCTGCAGAGTTCTCGACGTAGAAATCAACAAACGACTTCACAGCGGAATTTTCGAGGTATGCCGCATTGTTGACGTAGATGAACAGCGGACGACCGAGGGGCGTGTAGGTTCCGTCCTGCACCGTCTCGGTGCTCGGCATGACACCGTCTACTGCGGCTGCTTTGATAACATCCGCGTTCTCTTCAACGTAGCTCAGACCCAAGAAGCCAATGGCACCGACATCGCCGCTCACGCCCTGAATGGTGATGTTGTCATCTTCAGAAGGGCTGTAGTCGGTACGAATTGCGCCCTCTTCGCCGTTGATCGCGTCGGTGAAGTAGTCGAAAGTTCCCGAATCGGTGCCTGCGCCGAACAGCACGAGAGGCTGGTCGGGGAAGCTGGGATCTACCTGGTTCCAGTTCGTAATCGTGCCTTCCGACTCCGGAGCCCAGATCTTATTGAGCTGCTCGACCGTCAGGTCGTCCGCCCAGTCGTTCTCAATATTGAGAATCACCGAAAGGCCGTCGTTCGCGGCGATGATCTCGGTGTACTCGATACCGGCATCTGCACAAGCGGCAGCTTCTTCGTCCGAGATCGCGCGCGACGCATTCGAGATGTCGGTTTCACCCGCGCAGAAGGTCTGGAACCCACCACCGGTGCCCGAGGTGGCGACGGAGACGTTGATGTCGGGAGCTTCCTCACGGAAGAGGTCGGCTGCGGCTTCCGTCAAAGGCGCTACAGTCGACGAACCATCCGTATTGACGGCGCCAGCTGCGCTACCGGATTCGGAGTCCCCACCTTCGTTGCCGGTCGGCTGGCCGCCGCATGCGCTGAGCGTCAGTGCCGTAGCGAACGCTGCCACTACGAGCGCGGTGCGCTGAATGGATTTCATCTTCACGATTCCACTTTCCTTCGAGATTTCGAGCTTCGGGTATTGGTCGACGTGATCTTCCAATCACTCATAGATAGACGATCATCTATCTACATATCCATAGAAACTCATCTATGTGAACGAAGGGTGAACCGGGAAGGAATATCTGACGCAGTTTTGAAGGGGTAGGCGCTAAAAGAGCGTGAGAACACGAATAGCCCCGCACCTCCTCCTGGTCTGTGCCAGGATCTTTGGAGGGCGGGGCTGCGGTCGAACTGAAGTCGTAGGTCGTGACTATTTCACGAGTTGGTCGTAGAGTGCGCGAACATTCTCGTTGAGTTCGTCTCTGATGAGACGCATTCGAGCTTCTCCTTCGATACCGCGGGTGGAAGGCTCGTCGGTGTGCCAGGTTTCGATAGTGCCTCGCATACCAGGCACAGTTTCGACCACCGCTTCGTTACCGATCACGATCACTCGGTCGACGGCGCGGAGCAATTCGCCGTCGATCGGCTTCGGATACTCGCCAGTCATCGTTGCACCCATCTCGACGATGGAGGCTTCGGACAGGGAGTTCAGCGCCTCTCCGGGGGCGGTACCTGCCGAGTACACGTCAACGGCGTCGCCGGCCAAGTGACGCATGAGGGCGGCGGCCATCTGCGATTTGCCGCCATTCTTCTTGCAAACGAAGAGCACCGAAGCGGTCATGCGCTGGCCGCCTCATCTGTCACGAGGTCGAGTGAGGCGATGAGGGTTTCGATACGGCGTTTGATCTCGTCGCGGATCGGACGCACCGCTTCGATGCCCTGACCAGCAGGGTCGTCGAGTTTCCAGTCTTCGTAGCGCTTGCCGGGAAAGAACGGGCAGGCATCGCCGCAGCCCATGGTGATCACCACGTCTGAGGCTTGCACAGCCTCGGTGGTCAACACCTTCGGCTGTTCGGCGGTGATGTCGATACCGACCTCACGCATCGCCTCGACGGCGACGGGATTAATCTGTTCGGCAGGGATCGAACCTGCGGAGCGCACGTCGATGCGGTCGCCCGCGAGGTGCCGCAGGAAGCCCGCGGCCATCTGGGAGCGGCCAGCGTTATGGACACAGACGAACAGCACGGTGGCATGAGGTACGGTCATGGTCTAGTTCTCTACTTTCGTGTTATCAGCCTGAAGTGTGGCGAGGAGATCACGCACACGGTTCTCGATGTCATTGCGGATCGCTTTGACGCCCTCTGGAGAGGCAAGTGCGGGATCCCCGACCGCCCAGTCCTCGTACTGTACGCCCGGAATGATCGGGCATACGTCTCCGCAGCCCATGGTGATGATGACGTCAGCTGCGCGCACGGCGTCGTCCGTGAGCGGTTTCGGGAACCTGTCCTCTGCTCCGTCACCTTCGATCTCGGTAAGGATCGATCGGACATGCGGGTGAATCACTCCGGCCGGAGCCGACCCTGCGGAGCGCGCGACCACGCGACCCTCAGAGAGGCGGTTCACCAGCGCGGCGGCCAGCTGCGACCGTCCGGCGTTAGCGACGCATACGAAGAGGACTTGTGGCTTATCGACGGCACGATCGCGCGAGATGTCCGCGAGTCGCTGCCGAGCGAATCGTTCCGTCAGTGGGATCAGGTGCTGCGTCACGCGTGCAGTACGAGCCAGGCTTGCGTGAGATTCCCGAACTACGGCAAACACCAAGTCACGGTCGAGATCGGGCTGCTCGTCCGCCAGCTCCTGCGCGAGGTGAGTGACTCGCGTATCGAGATCGCTCTTCGCTTGGGGATCAGCGTCAGCATCAGAGGCTCTGAGGTCGGGGTGCACGGCGGCGGGTGCGAACCCTTCCATGAGTGAGAGCACCGCCTGATGGCGAGTCGGATCGACTCGGTAGTACACCCATGTGCCACGCCGTTCGGAGAGGAGGAGCCCAGTCTCCTTGAGCACCTTGAGATGATGAGACACCGTCGGTTGAGAAACGTTGGCGAGTTCTGCGAGGTCGCACACACACGATTCGTGGCTAGGGTCGGTCATGATCGCGGAAAGCATGCGGAGCCGCAGCGGGTCTGCAATCGCTTTCAACGTGGCAGAGATCGTCGTTGCGGCCTCGGCCCCCATTGCGTGCGAGTTGCCGGGCGGGCAGCTTCGGTCGGTCAGCATTGTCTCGGTGTTCGTCATGACGTCCTCGCTTCGATGGGAGTGGACTGGGGAGCGTAGGGATCAGTCTGGAACCACTTGCGGGCGGCCCAGAGCGAGACATAGACGAGACCAACCAACACGGGCACTTCGATGAGCGGGCCGACAACACCCGCAAGAGCCTGGCCACTCGTTGCACCGAAGGTGCCGATGGCGACAGCGATGGCGAGCTCGAAGTTGTTGCCGGCCGCAGTGAACGCGAGGGTGGTTGAGCGGGCGTAGTTCAGGCCGATGCCCTTGCCGAGGAGGAGGCCGGCGAACCACATGATCGCGAAGTAGGCCAGCAGCGGCAGGGCGATGCGGGCGACGTCCCACGGCTGCGAGGTGATCGCCTCACCCTGGAGCGCGAACAGCAGCACGATAGTGAACAGCAGACCGTAGAGGGCGAACGGGCCGATGACGGGGATGAACTTCGCCTCATACCAGTCGCGGCCCTTCGCCTTCTCCCCGAAGAAGCGAGTGAGGAACCCGGCCGCGAGGGGCACGCCGAGAAAGACGAGTACGTTGACGGCGATCTGCCCGATCGAGACGTCGAGGCCCTGCGAGTCGAGGCCGAGCCAGCCCGGCAGCACGGTGAGATAGAACCATCCGAGCAGCGAGAACGCGACGACCTGGAACACCGAGTTGATGAAGACGAGTACGGCGGTGGCTTCGCGGTCACCGCAGGCGAGGTCGTTCCAGATGACCACCATCGCGATGCAGCGCGCGAGCCCCACGATGATGAGCCCGGTACGGTATTCGGGCAGGTCGGGCAGGAAGACCCACGCGAGCACGAACATCACAGCAGGCCCTGCAATCCAATTCAGGACGAGCGAGGAGACGAGGAGCTTTTTGTCGCCCGTGACGGCGGCTACCTTGTCGTACCTCACCTTCGCCAGCACCGGGTACATCATGATCAGCAGGCCGAGGCCGATCGGCACCGAGATGCCGCCGACTTCCATGTGCGCGAGCACGTCGGAGAGCGCGGGGATGAACCGGCCGAGGAGCAGGCCCGCGACCATGGCGAGGCCGATCCAGAGGGGCAGCCACCGGTCGAGGGTGGAGAGCTTCGCCGGCTTCGCGCGAGTCTGTGTTGCGGTGCTCATGCGATCAGCTCATCGATCTTGCCCGCGATCACGGGCTTGGGGTTCGCCCCGATCAGTACGTCGACGCGTTCACCTGCGCGGTAGAACCCGAGGGTCGGGATCGACGTGACCCCTGCAGCCATCACAGTCTCGGGGTTCGCGTCCGCGTCGAGCTTCACGATCTTCACCTGGCCGTCGTACTCGCGGGCGAGGTCTTCGAGGATCGGGGCGATCGCCTTACACGGGCCGCACCAGGTCGCCCAAATGTCAACCACAACGGGAATCTCGGACTGCATCACCTCGGCCTCGAACGTGGCGTCGGTAACGGTGATGGTCGCGCTCATGCGGATACCTCCAGAAGTTTGGTCTCGGTCTCGTCGGCGGAAAGGCCGGCGAGGAAGTGTTGGGCGTCGAGGGCGGCGGCACAGCCGGTTCCGGATGCCGTGATTGCCTGACGGTAGCGGCGGTCGACGAGATCACCTGCGGCGAATACGCCCGGCAGGTTCGTCGCGGTGGTTGGATGATTGACGAGCACATATCCTTCGTCGTCGAGATCGACCTGACCGGTCAGCAGCTCCGAGCGCGGGTCGTGGCCGATCGCGACGAACACACCGGAGACCGGAAGAATGCGCTCAGCACCGGTGATCGTATCTCGCAGCCGAAGCTCTTCGACAGCGTTCTCACCAATGAGTTCGGCGACCTCGCTGTTCCAGGCGACCTCGATCTTCGGGTCGGCGAGCACGCGCTCGGCCATGATCTTCGACGCCCGGAACTCGTCGCGGCGATGCACGATCGTCACCTTCGACGCGAAGCGCGTGAGGAACAGCGCCTCTTCCATCGCGGAGTCTCCGCCGCCGACGACCGCGATCTCCTTCTCGCGGAAGAAGAAGCCGTCGCACGTGGCGCACCACGACAGGCCATGACCGGAGAGGCGCTCTTCCTCGGTGAGGCCGAGCTTGCGGTAGGCAGAACCGGTGGTAAGGATCACGCTGCTGGAGCGGAACGTCTCACCCGAGCCAGTCTCGATCGTCTTGACCTCGCCTGCGAGGTCAAGACTGGTCGCGTCGTCGTAGAGGATGCGCGCGCCGAACCGCTCAGCCTGCGCCCGCATCGCCTCCATCAAGTCCGGACCCTGCACACCATCGGTGAAGCCCGGAAAGTTCTCCACCTCAGTGGTCGTCATGAGCGAGCCGCCGGCGGTCACCGCGCCGGCAATAACAATGGGAGCAAGCCCCGCCCGGGCCGCGTAGACCGCGGCTGTGTACCCTGCCGGGCCGGACCCGACGATCACGAGACCGACACTGCTTGTAGTCATTTCCCTGAAACTCCGACCTGCTTGAACACCACTAAGTGTTGATTCGATGATTACCTATATTGACATTATTCGATACAACGGGCAGGCTTGCAAGTGGAACACATCACGCGACGGACGAGTTCATCGAACGTTCACCGAGCCCGACCCGCGCGCCGCTAGGAGGAAGCCGTCATGCCCGCACCATCCGCGAACCATCCCGTTGTTGTGATCGGTGCAGGCCCGGTCGGGCTCGCTGCCGCTGCACATCTGATCGAACGCGGCCTGACACCGCTCGTGCTCGAACGAGGAGCGCAGGTCGGTGCCTCAATCCGCGAGTGGGCTCATGTCGCCCTGTTCTCCCAGTGGGAGTACAACATCGACGCTGCTTCGCGGCGTCTCCTCGAACGCCACGGCTGGGAAGCCCCAGCACTGGATGCGAACCCGACCGGTGCTGAACTCGTCGCCCGGTACGTCCAACCGCTCGCCCAGACGCCAGACCTCGCGCCGCATATCCGCACGGGTGCGCGCGTGACCGCGGTCACTCGGCAAGGCATCGACAAGATGCAGACCCTCGGACGCACCCGGCACCCGCTCCTCGTTCGTGTCGAGACTGCGACTGGTGTCGAGGACATTCCGGCGGCAGCGGTCATCGACGCTTCTGGCACCTGGACAACGCCAAACCCGCTCGGCGCGAATGGACTCCCGGCTATCGGAGAGGATGCCTGCGCGCTGCATCTCGCAGGCGGGCTCCCTGACGTGCTCGGCAAGGATCGCAACCGCTTCGCAAGTAAGACCACCCTCGTAGTGGGGATGGGGCACTCCGCCGCGAATACTCTGCTCTCCTTGGTCACCCTCGCTGAGAATGAGCCTGACACGCAGATCATCTGGGGCATCCGGGGGCGCTCGGCACGCAGGCTCTTCGGCGGCGGTGCTGCCGACGAACTCCCCGCCCGTGGATTGCTCGGCACTCGATTGAAGGAAGCCGTCGACACCGGTCAGATCACTTTCCTCAAGGACTTCACCATCACCCGGCTCACGCCCGAGGGTGACCAGGTGCGCGTCGATGCTGACGGCTCCAACGGCACGCAGAGCGTGGTGGTTGACACGATCGCAGCGGCTACCGGGTTCCGCCCCGACCTCGCGATGTTGCGTGAGATGCGCCTTGACCTCGACCCCATCACCGAAGCCCCGGTAAAGCTCGGCCCGCTGATTGACCCGAACTCCCATTCCTGCGGCACCGTGCCCCCACACGGAGCCGCCGTGCTCGCGCACCCCGAACCAGACTTCACGATCGTCGGCATGAAGAGCTACGGACGCGCGCCGACCTTCCTGCTTGCCACTGGCTACGAGCAGGCACGTTCCGTGGTCGCGGCGATCGCTGGCGACCACGAGGCCGCTACCCGTGTCGAACTCTCCCTCCCCGAGACCGGCGTCTGCTCCACCGACGGCGGCTCATGCGAAGCACCCTCGCAAGGGCTCGCGACCGGCATCGAACACGGGAAAGCCGGAGACGACGCAGAGGCCACCTCGTGCTTCACGCCGCCCGCAACATCAACACCGGCCATGATCGAGCTTCACCCAACGCAATCCTGCTGCACCCCTGAACCAGCCAACCTCTAGCATCCCCAGATCAACGCACGTATCACCACAACGCGCACGCTCTCGCCCCCACAGCCCCCTTCTCTTCCGAATGGACGTATGCTACGATGACAGCAGTCATCTTAGATCGGAGTTGAAATGCAGGGCGGTGTGGTTCTGTTCCGTGGTACCGGGGCCGATGCCATGCGCTATGTCGAGGCCGACCGCTCTCGCGCGGACGACTACTACCTTGGCGACGCGACGGACATCAGCTACACCGTGCTCGACGCGAGCGGGGTGGCGATCAGCCGCCGCGACCTCTCTTCGGAGGAGTACGCGGGATGGGTGGATTGGATCAGCCCCGACACCGGAGAGCAGATGGGCAGGCCGCGCGTACCGGGGCCGGATCGTCGGGGGTCGCCCCGGTTCGCGGAAATGGTCATCAACGCCCCGAAATCCCTCTCGATAGCCGCAGCGCTCCACCCGGAAATCTCCGACGCGCTCGACGCTGCCCAGCAAGATGCCCTCTCCGAGATTCAACGCTGGCTCGCCCAGCACTCCGTCACTCGCGTCGGGCCGCGCGGGAAACAGGAAATCGTGCCGGTTGAGCAAATGCAGGTCGTCGGGATCACGCACCGCACTTCCCGAGCCGGTGACCCCCACCGGCACATCCATATGCAGGTCGGCACGAGGGTGTGGGCGGCTGGGAGGTGGTGGGCGCTGGATACGGCGGCGATCTTCAAGCAGCAAGGCGCGATCCGCGCCCTCGGCACCGCCGTGATCGCTGCGAGCCCCGAGCTTGCGGCAGTGTTGGATCGGTACGGCCTCACCCTCGACCCGGTGACCGGTGAGGCTGCCGAGCTTGAGCAGTTCAACGATCTGATGAGCAAGCGCGGCCAACAGGTGCGCAAGCACCTGGAACGACTAGAAGCGGAGTGGGAGGCTGCGCACCCTGGTGAGGCGATGGGGCCGGTCGTCTCGTCGCGGTTGACGGCGAAGGCGTGGGCGTACGAGCGGCCCGCGAAGAAGCCCACGACCCTGCGCGAAGAGGCCGCATGGCTGGCCGAGTTGCGCGAGGCCGGCTACGACCCCGACCAGCTCGTGCACACGCCCGTCAGTGCGCCGGCACGCTCGGATGATCTTTCGGTGCAGGAGATTGCATCGCGTGCACTGGATCGTTGCGCTGCTGCATCGTCGGCGTGGACGCGCCACGACGTGCAAGAGCACGCAACCCGCATCATCACCGAG
Source organism: Leucobacter sp. (assembly GCF_053528595.1). Lineage (NCBI taxonomy): Bacteria > Bacillati > Actinomycetota > Actinomycetes > Micrococcales > Microbacteriaceae > Leucobacter > Leucobacter sp. The sequence continues at coordinate 34,785 of NZ_JAIVPF010000067.1, forward strand.
CATGGGTTGCGCGGGGCCCCGGCAGAGGTGCGCGAACTGGTACGGATGGCGACGGCGCTTGCACTCGAGGACTGCTTCTCGATCCTCCCACCTGGTGCGCCGACGCCGGAGCATGTGGCGCACTTGACGAGCGTGCGCGTGGTGCAGGTGGAAACCGAGTTGCGCGATCTGCTCACGACGCATACCCCGGATCGGGAGCGCGGCTACCCGGACGTGGCCTCGGTCGCCGCTGGGCTGGGGCAGCGGCTCGACCCCGGCCAGCTTGATGCGGCGGCGGCAGTCGCGTCCAGCGATCCGCTGGTGATCGTGGAGGGTGCCGCGGGCGCGGGCAAGACCACGATGCTCGCGACAGCGATAGCGGCGGCGCGGGAGCGGGGCCGCAGAGTACGGGTGCTCGCGCCGACGAAGCGCGCCGCGCAGGTCGCGCACGACGAGCTCGGCGTACCGGCCGCCTCCGTCGCAAAGCTCGTCCACACTTACGGCTACCGCTGGAATGACGACGGCGCATGGACGCGCCTCGCCGTCGGTGACTTCGACCCGGAGACCGGCGCGGCCTACAGTGGCCCGTCGCAGGCGGCAAGGTTGCGCCGTGGTGATCGGATCCTGGTCGATGAAGCGGGGATGCTCGACCAAGACACTGCACTCGCTCTCCTCACAGTCGCGAAAGAGACAGGCGCAACCGTCGCGCTCGTGGGCGACCGTGCGCAGCTCGCCGCTGTCGGGCGCGGCGGGGTGCTCGAGATGGCGGCACAGATCAGGGGCCGCACCTTCGATATGGCCGAGGTGCACCGCTTCACCGATCCCGAGTACGCCGACTTGACGGTGCGGATGCGCGACCGACGCAACCCCGGCGAAGTGTTCGACCAGCTCGACCGGCTCGGGCTGATCCGTCTGCACGCGGACGGCGACGAACTGCGCGAGCACCTAGCGAAGAACACCCGCGAGGGCGAAGCGATCACGGTCGCATCCAACGAGGACGCGGCGCAAGTGAACGACCGCATCCGCGCGGAACGGCTCACGCAAGGCCTCGTCGACGACGCGACGACTACGACCGGCAGCGACGGGCTGAGCATCGGGGCGGGTGACCTGATCCAGACCCGCAAGAACGACACCGCGCTGGGGGTCGCGAACCGGCAACAGTGGATCGTGCAGCACATGGACGCCGACGGCACCGCATGGGTGCGCGACGCCAACGACACGAGAAGCCGCGAGCACACGCGCCGTCTGCCCGCCGACTACATCCGCGAGCACGCGCACCTGTCCTATGCAGCGACCGCCTACGGCGTGCAGGGCATCACTGCTCCGGCATCGCACACGATCCTCGCCGACGGGATCGACGGCGCAGCCGTCTATGTCGGCATGACCCGAGGCAAGGGCGAGAACTCCCTGCACATCATCGCCGACAGTACCGAGGACGCGCGAGCGTTGTTCATCGAGGCGATAGAACGCGACCGGGCGGACCGTGGCCTCGCGGACGCGACCGAACGGGCGGCGGAGGCCGTGCGCGGGCTGGTGAACGACGGCCCTGTGAAGCTCGTGAACACTCGCGTCGCGCAACTCGTACAGGACGCGGAGAAAGCCGAACGTCGGGCGGCGGCCTGGGAGCGCATCGGGCAACGGCTCGACCAGCAGCAGGCTCGCCAGCAGGCCGAGAGCGACGAGCAAGCCGCCGTGATTCAGGCCACGACCGGCACCGTCGAGCGGGTACGCGCCGAGGTTCAAGGGCCGCTCGTCATGCTCGCTCGGAAGGAGGGTGCTGACCATCTCGCGACCATTGGCGGAGAAGCCGCCGCCCGGCATCGGCTCAGCACGGTTGGGAGGCTCGGAAAGCGTGCCGCGCGCAAAGAACACCGTACCTCGAGCGAACGCGCGGACGAAAGCCGCACCAGGATTAGCACCCGCTGGGGCGCGCTCCTCTACACGAGCAGCGAACTGCCCGCGTGGGCTACCCGCGCAGCCGAACGGATCACCGAGCAAGACCCGCGCGTGGTCGAAGCGCAGCAGGCCGCCCAGACCGCGCAAGAAAACGGAGCAGTTCTGGAGCAGCGCCACCGTCAGGAGCGTCGCGGACTGCTCGCCGACATCCTCGGGGCCGAGCTCGTGCGGCGCGACCCGCTACGCTACGAACTCACCCACCCCGACCGCGAGGCCGCACAAGCTGCCAACACCGCAGCCAAGGCACGCCGTGAAGCCGCTCGCCTGCGCGAGCTACCGGTGCAGGAGGCCGCAGCGAGGATCAAGGCGCAGCGCGAAGCGGCAGAACAGGCGCGCCTCGCCCGCGAGGAACGCGCCCGAAAACTCAGCAGCCCTTCGCGCGGCCCCCTCGACCACAGCACACCTCATCGCGACGGCCCAAGTCTCGGGTTGTAACTCTCAACAGAATGGCACCGGGGCACGTCCAGCGCGCTTCCCGCTAGCCTCGGCGACCGGGAGGCAGCAGCCCCCGAGCGCGGGTGCGAACCAGCCAGCCCTGCGCGGTAGCGTGCGCGACGCCGTTGATCTTCGCCATCGTGACCGCTGGAGCCTCGTCACCCTGAGCGGCGAGCCTGCCGTATTGGAGAGCGACGAGTTCGTAGAAGTCCGGCGTCTGCTTCGGGTTTCCCAGTGGCTTGAGCAGATCCCGCTCGCTGATCTTCCTGCCGGATGGCAAGGCGATTTTCCCGCCCGCAATCGTGACCGTTCGCTTCATGGCGAACAGACGCTCGTTGATGGCCGCTTCGATCCGAGCCGTCGGAAGCGCCCGGAGGTCTTGGCTAGAGATGGGATCACCCGGTCGCCACGGCAAGTACACGACGCCGGTGATCTTCACTTCCTCCGGCACGGCGAACTGTTGACGTTGCAGGCGGATGAACACGCGCGTCGCGGTAGCCGAGTGCTCGATGTAGCGCCAGCGACCGTCGATCGTCTCGTTCTGCTCCGAGTCGAGCTGCGCCTGCCGGTCCTCCGCAGTCATTGTCTGATCGTTGTAGCCGAGTGCTTCGTCCAGGAACGCGCTCGCATCGTCGGCCCGCTCCCCCGGAAAGCGATCAGGCAGATACCAGCCGTCGGGCAGGTCGTCCTGCACGATCAACCCGTCGTAGGACTGATCGCCGGGGCGGTGACCGGAGGAGGTGGACATATCCCGATTCTAGCGAGCAAGACGAGCAACTAAAACACTTGCTGCAATCGGCGTGTTGTGGTTTAATCTAAAATACTCGCTGCAATTGCAGCTGTAGTTTGAGCTACTCGGAGGTCGCGATGAGCAAGCACACCGCTCCCGCAGAGGATCAGGAGCACGCTCCGCTGTTCTACTCCGAGGAAGAAACAGCCTCGCTGCTCGGCATCCACCGCACGACCCTGCGCACTCTCGCGCTCTCAGGACAAGCCCCCGTGGAGCCGATCCCCCTCACGAGGCACAAGCGCGTGTACCGCCGCATTGACGTGCGGCGTCTTGCTGGTTTGGAGAAGTAGGCGAAGGATCATGGGAAGCATAGAGGCGTACGAGACTGCGAAAGGCCGCCGTTATCGTGCCCTCTATCGCCGCCCCGACAAGAAGCAGACCCAGAAGCGCGGCTTCACGACGAAGAAGGCAGCTGAGCTGTTCCTGGCGAAGACCGAGGTCAGCATCTCTCAGGGCCGCTACCTCGACCCTTCGCGCGCGAGGGTGACCGTCGCCGAATGGCTCCAAACCTGGCTCGCGGCGCGAGGAGACCTGCGCGCGACGACACGCAGCCGCGTCGAGAACATCATCGACAAGCACATCACTCCCGAACTCGGCAGCACCGCCATCGGCAACCTCACCCGGCTTCAGGCGCAGGAGTGGGCGTCGGCGCTACCGGGTGCCCCTGCGACGGTACGGAAGATCGTGAACGTACTCTCGGGGGCACTCCGGTTCGCGGTCGAAGACGAGCGCCTGGCGTCGAACCCTGCCGAACGACTCAAGCTCCCCAAACTGACGAAGACCCGCAAGCGGTATCTCTCGCACGATCAGGTCGCGGCGCTCGCGCAGACGATAGACGAGATGAAGGACGGTCGAGACTACGGCTACGGCCTCGTGGTGCTCGTGCTCGCATATTGTGGCCTGCGCTGGGGCGAACTGTCAGGCCTGCGAATCTGCGACCTCGACCTCGACGCAAAGAACCCACGCTTGGCTGTCGAGCAGACCGTCGTCGCCGATAAGGGCTATCAGCGGATCGAGCCACCGAAGGACTACGAACACCGCAGCATCCCGATCCCCGCGTTTCTCGTCCGCCTGCTTCGCGCCCAGGTCGCCGGACGCGATGCCGATGCTCCCGTGTTCTATGGCATCCGCACCGGCACCTGGCTGCGCAATCACGTCTACCGCGTCGGCTGGTTCGATGCAGCCGCGACCTCAGTTGGACTCAAGGGCCTCACTCCCCACGAGCTGAGGCACACGGCGGCATCGCTCGCCGTCAGCGCCGGGGCGAACGTGAAGGCCGTTCAGCGGATGCTCGGGCATGCTTCGGCAGCGGTGACCCTCGATGTGTACGCCGACCTGTTCGATGACGACCTCGACAGTGTTGCCACGGCGCTCGACTTGGCGGCGATGCAATCGGATGTTGCCAATATGTTGCCAAAAGCCGCTTAGCGCCGTTTCAGCACCCAACCCGAAAAACAAGAAAACCCCCGCCTGAGCGGGGGTTTTCTCTCCGGTGACCCCAGCGGGATTCGAACCCGCGTTACCGCCGTGAGAGGGCGGCGTACTAGGCCGCTATACGATGGGGCCGGACGCTTCCAGGCCTCGGGATTCTCACCCCGCTGCCGTGGCAACTCATATATCTTGGCACACCTCCGCGCCTCACGCCAAATCGAGGCGCGCATCCCGGGTGTGTCCCGCCTGATTCCGGGCCGCGGAGACACGCGCGAGGCGGGATCACCTCGCCTGCGCGCTCGGGGCGGCCCGCGCGAGCGCCCAGGCCAGCAGGCCGGCGAGCAGCAGTAGCGACACGATCGAGGCCGCGACGGGCCATCCGCCCGCAGCGATCCCGAGCCGCCAGAGCGCCCCGAGCAGCGCGCCGACGAGCGCCGCGTTGATCGGCCCGTCGAAGCTCCAGAGCAGCACGTTGAGGCCGGCCATGTCGCCCATCGGCGTCGGCACCGGCGCGAGCAGCTTCATCGGCAGCGGCCCCTTGAACGCCGACAGCACGCGCAGCAGCAGAGCGGTCGCCACGAGGAGCAGCCCCGTGAGCGGGAGCGCCCACCCCGGGATCTCCGCGGTGCTCGCCGGGGCGAGCCCGGCCGGGACGGTGCTCCCCCAGAGCGCTCCCCCGAGATACGCGGCGCCCGCGAGCAGCGCCGGCACGATCAGGTGCCGTGCGGCGAGCCCCGCGGGCGCGGCCGGAAGGAGGGGCGCGGATCCCGATCCGGCCGCGGCCGCCGCGAGCCCCCGGCACCAGGGGGCCGCGGCGACGAAGGCGAGCAGCAGCGATCCCGCCCCGAGCAGGCCTGCCGGCACCGGGCCGTCGGCGGCGAGGCCGAGGCCCCACAGCGCGCCCGCGAACACGACCCCCGCGAGCGCCGCGAGACTGCGCGCGGGAGTGCGCGCGATCCCCAGCAGATCGCGGCGCACGATGGACGCCGCGAGACCCCGAGCCGGACGCAGCCGCCATCGGCGGCCGGTGCGCACGGGGGCGCCCAGCCTCGCGAGTGCGGCTCCCAGATCGCCGGAGACCGCGAGCACCCGCACCACGTCGGCGCCGGCGGCCTGCTCGCGCAGCGCCTCCCAGCGCATGCGGCTCACGAGGACGGGCGCGAGCGCGGCGAGCGCGGCTCCGGCGAGCAGCGGGATCGCCGCGAGCCCGAGCGGGGAGTCTGGGAGACCCCCGAGACCGACCGGCCGCTCCGCGCCCGCCACCGACCCGAGCAGGCGGGCGACGGCCGACCAGGGGTCGGGCGGCGTGCCCGCACCCCACTGGATCAGCGCCAGGACCACGAGCGACATCGCGAGTGCGGCGCGCACGCGCCGGCCCGCCTGCCCCACGAGCATCGCACCCGCCGCGAGCGCTCCCACGCCGGTGCCGGCGAGCAGCAGGGCGGCGGCGAGTTCGACGTCGAGCTCGCCGCGGAGCGCCCGTGCCGCGGCCACCAGACCGGTGAGCAGCGCACCCGCCGCGGCGCCCGCGGCGAATCCGCCGCGGACGGGCGCGGCGAGGAGACGGGCGCGCGAGATCGGGGTCGTGTGCAGCAGGTCGAGTTGCGGCAGGGTGGCGTGGACGGGTCCCCCGTGCGCCGCGGCGAGCACGAGCAGGGCGGTGAGCGCGGTGAGCGCCGCGGCGACGAGGGATCCCGGGGCGCCCGCCGCGCCCGCCGTCGCACCGGAAACCCCGCCGGTCAGGGCGTCCCGCAGCCAGAGCACGACGCCCCGGACCGCCGGAGCGCCGACGATGATGGCGAGCATCACCGCGAGATAGATGCGGTACGAGACCTCGGAGACCCCGATGCGGTCGCCCCGGCGTCTCAGCACGGCGCGGATCTCGCGCACCTCGGCGCGCCCCGTGCCCGGGTTCATCGGCCGCTCCGCGGCGCGTCCCCCATGGGGCTCACTCCGCCCCCACCAGGATCTGATCGTCGGCGACCCGCGCCACCAGTTCGGCGTCGTGCGAGGCGCAGGCGATGGCGGCGCCGGCCTCCGCCGCGACCAGCAGGGCCTCCGCGACGAGAGCGCGGCGATCCGGGTCGAGGCGCTGCTCCGGCTCGTCGAGCAGCAGCACCGAGCAGGGACGCGCGAGGGTCACGGCGAGCGAGACCAGCTGTCGCTGCCCGCTCGACAGCTCGTGGGGGAAGCGGTCGGCGAGCGCCCCGAGGCCGAAGCACTCGAGCGCTTCCTCGCCCAGCCCGCCCCAGGCCGGCGCGCCATCGCCGCCGCGCACCGCGCCCCAGGCCGCGTCGATGAGCGCGAGCTGATCGCGGACGGTGAGATCGGGATAGAGCGTCGGGGGCTCGATGAGCGCGGCGACGTGCTCGCGCACCTCGCGTCTGCGCTCGTCGAGCACGTCCGCACGGCCCGGCAGTACGAGGCGGGCCGAGCCCCTGCTCGGCCGCAGCCGCCCCGCGAGCACGCGCAGCAGCGTCGTCTTCCCCGCCCCGTTCGGCCCGCGCACGGCCAGGCATCGACCGGGCGAGAGCTCCACCGAGGTCTCCGGCAGCAGCACGGCGCCCTCGAGCTCCACCGCGACGCGCTCGGCCAGCAGCACCGCGTCGCGGCGAGCGGCGGGGCGCTCCACCCGCCCGGGCCTCAGGGCTTCGCCTGCCGCATCACCTTCTGCGCGGCCCGGCGCTTCAGCCACTTGTCGATGACGAAGGCCATGAAGATCCAGCCGCCGAGCGCGGTGATCACCCACACGATGATGGGGGCGAGCACCCACGTCTCGACGCCGTGGATCTCGATGCCGCCCTGGAACAGCGAGGCGATCCACAGCGCGAGCAGCGTCGCCACGAGGCCGACGCCGCCGGCGAGCGGCGCGGCGTAGCGCTGCGCGAGGTTGAGCACGAAGGGACCGAGCACCGCGTGGGCGACCGTGAAGACGCCGAGCGCGGTGAGGAAGCCCCCGACGTGCAGCTCGAAGCCCGGGAGCGCGAAGTGCACGACGATCAACCCGATCGCGGCGAGCACCACCTGGGAGATGATCTGGAACAGCAGACGCATGATTCGCTCCTCTCACCGGATCGGCGGGGACGGCTGCGCCCTCGCTCGGCTGCTCTCAGCGTAGCGCAGAGCGCGCGGACGACGGCCCCCGATTCAGCTGCAGCGGCCGGCACTCATTCGAACTGCGCGCGGAGCAGCAGCGCCGCTGCGACCGACACCGCTGCGGCCGTCGCCGCCCCGGCGGCGACCGTGATCACGACGCGCTGCAGGTCGCCCGAGATCGCCCCGCTTCCGTCGAAGGTCAGCAGCACCACCGACACCGTGACCGCCACCGCGTACCCCCAGTGGGGTGCGCCGGCGAGCAGCAGCCGACCGAGGCGACGGCCGCGGTCAGCCCCACCGCGACCAGCAGCGATCCCCCGCGCTCGCGGGTCCTAGGCGAGGTCGTCGCCCGGCTTGGGCCGGAAGGCCCTCGCCGGCAGCCCCGGCCCGTCCCACACCTGGATGATCCCCCAGGCCACGGCCGCGATCGGCACGGCGAGCACCGCGCCCAGGATGCCGCTCAGCACCGTGCCGATGGTCAGGGCGAGCAGGATCACGAGCGGGTGCAGCTTGAGCGCGCGCCCCATGAGCACCGGTTGCAGGAAGTTGCCCTCGAGCTGGTTGACCAGCACGACCACGCCGACCACGAGCACCGCGCTCAGCGGGCCGTTGGCCACGAGCGCCACGAGCGCGGCGAGGATCCCGGCGATCGTGGCGCCGACGAGCGGGATGAACGAGAGCACGAAGACGAGCACGGCCAGCGGGAGGGCCAGCGGCACCTGCAGGATGAAGAGGCCGATCCCGATGCCGATCGCGTCGACCGAGGCGACCGCCGCCGTTCCCCGCACGTACGATCCCAGCGTGGCCACCGTCTTCTCGCCGGCCCGCTCCGCGCGTGCGAGCGCCTCGCCCTCGAATGGGCGCAGCAGGAAGCGCCAGATGCGCGGCCCGTCCTTCAGGAAGAAGAACAGCACCACGATCATGAGGATGAGGCCCGTGACGAAGCTCGTCACCGCCCCGACTCCCGCGAGCGCGCCCGAGCCGAACTGCGAGCTCGTGACGAAGTCGGTGAGGAACGCGACGCTCTGATCCCACCACTCCTGCAGCTGCGCGTCCTCCGGCAGGAAGGGCAGCGTATGCGCCCAGTCGATCACCTGCGTGAAGCCCTCTTGCGCCTGGGTGGAGAGATCGTCCCACTGATCCCTGACGGCCCACACGATGAGCCAGCCGACGCCCGTGAGTAGCAGCACGATCGTGAGCAGCACGAGTACGGTCGCGAGCGCCGCCGGCACCCGTCGGGCCCGCATCCACGCCATGACCGGCGAGAACGTGCTCGCGAAGATGAGCGCGAGCAGGATCGGGATCACGACCGTCGACAGCGTGCGCATACCGATGACCGCACCGGCGGTCAGCACCAGCACGATGATGATCTGCAGCGATCGCGTTGCGAGCAGGCCGAAGCCGTCTCCCCAGACCCGCTTCGCCCGCACGACCTCCGCCGCGGCGCGCGGGCCCGGCGTCTCGCGGGCCTCGAGCCGTGCGACGCGATCCTCGATCTCGCGTCTCCCCCACCATCCGAACATCTCGGACCTCCGTTCGTCGTCACCCAGACTAGGAGCTCGGACCGGCTTCCGGGTGGATCCCGCACGGCTCGTCGGCGAGGCCGCCCCGCTCCGGCGGGGCGCCCGCCGCCCGGCGCCTACCGCTGCACCGCGCGATCCGCGATGAACGCCCGCAGCTCCGCCTCGTCGTCGGCCATCTCGGTGACGCGCTGCGGCAGCTCGAGCAGTCCCGCGAGGTGCTCGGGGATGCCGATGCGCTCCCCGGTCGCCTCGAACACGATGTCGGGGAACTTGGCGGGCTTGGCGGTCTCGAGCACCAGCATCGGCACACCCGGCTCCACGCGCTCGCGCGCCACCTTCACGCCGTCGGCGGTGTGCGGATCGATCAGCACGCCGTTCCGCTCGAACACCGAACGGATCGTCGCGACGCGATCCGCGTGCGTGCTGGTGCCGCTCTGCAGGCCGAACTCGGCCTCGAATCGGGGCAGTTCGGCGGTGAGGTCGATCCGGCCCGTCTCGTCGAGCTCGCGCCAGGCGGCGGCGAGGCGCTCGGGATCCCGGCCCAGCAGGTCGAACACGAAGCGCTCGAGGTTCGAGGCCTTCGAGATGTCCATCGATGGGCTCGACGTCGCGAAGGTGTCGGCCGCGCCGCGGGGCGCGTAGACGCCGGTGCGGAAGAACTCGTCGAGCACGTTGTTCTCGTTGGCCGCGAGCACCAGGCGGCGTATCGGCAGGCCCATCGCGCGCGCGAAGTGTCCCGAGAGGATGTTGCCGAAGTTGCCCGAGGGCACCGTGAACGAGACCTCGAAGCCGGCCCGATCGGCCTCGGGCAGCGCGTCGGTCGCCCGCAGCCAGGCCCAGAAGTAGTAGACCATCTGCGCGCTGATGCGGCCGAGGTTGATCGAGTTGACGGTGCCGAGGTGATTGGCCCGCTTGAACTCGAGGTCGCCCGAGAGCGACTTCACGAGTTGCTGGCAGTCGTCGAAGACGCCCGCGACGGCGATGTTGTGGATGTTGTCGTCGGCGAGGGAGTACATCTGCGCGCGCTGGAAGTCGCTCATGCGGCCCTGGGGCGAGAGCATGAACACCGCGATGCCGTCCTTGCCGCGCAGCGCGTACTCGGCGGCCGATCCGGTGTCGCCGGAGGTGGCGCCGATGATGTTGAGCGCGCGATCGCTGCGGGCCAGCACGTACTCGAGCGACTGGCCGAGGAACTGCATCGCCATGTCCTTGAACGCGAGCGTGGGCCCCTCGGACAGGCCGACGAGCGCGATCCCGTCCTCGAGCGGCGTGAGAGGCACGATCTCGTCCGCCACGAAGCTCTCGGCGCGGTAGGCGGCGCGGCACATCGCGGCGAGGTCGTCGCGCGGGATGTCGGTGGCGTAGAGGCTCAGGATCTCGGTGGCGAGCTCGGGGTACGCGAGGGATCGCCAGGCCTCGATCTGCTCCGCCGGCACCTGCGGCACCGTCTCCGGCACCACGAGCCCGCCGTCCGTGGCGAGCCCCTCCAGCAGGATCGCGCTGTACGGCGCAGGCTCCATGCCGCCGCGGGTCGAGATGTACTTCACCGATGCTCCTTCGTCGAGGCCAACCCGACCATTCTATTCGCCCCGCATATTCCCGTATCCCGGCCGGCGGCCGCCGGGGAGCGCGGCTACCAGCTCACCGGCAGCGCCTTGCCCTCCTCGTAGCCGGCGGCCGACTGCAGCCCGACGTGGGCGCGCAGGTGGAACTCGCGCAGGTTCTGGGCGCCGGCGTAGGTGAACGACGAGCGCACGCCCGAGGTGATCATGTCGATGAGGTCCTCGACGCCCGGCCGCTGCGGGTCGAGGTAGATCCTGGAGGACGAGATCCCCTCGGCGAACAGCTCCTTGCGCGCCCGCTCGTAGGGGTCGAGCGCGCCGAAGCGGTCCTGCACCGCCTTCGTCGAGGCCATCCCCCACGACTCCTTGTACTGCCGCCCCTCCGCGTCGGTGCGCAGTTCGCCCGGAGACTCGGCGGTGCCGGCGAACCAGGATCCGATCATCACCGACGCGGCCCCGGCGGCGAGCGCGAGCGCGACGTCGCGGGGGTAGCGCACCCCGCCGTCGGCCCAGACGTGGGCGCCGAGCTCGCGCGCGGCCTGCGCCGTCTCGAGCACCGCCGAGAACTGCGGGCGGCCGACCGCCGTCATCATGCGCGTGGTGCACATCGCCCCCGGGCCCACGCCCACCTTGAGGATCGAGGCGCCCGCGGCGACGAGGTCGCCCGCGCCGTCGGCGGTGACGATGTTGCCGGCCACGATGGGCAGACCCAGGTCGAGCTCCGAGATCGCGCGCAGCGTGCGCAGCATGCCCTCCTGGTGGCCGTGCGCCGTGTCGACCACGAGCACGTCGGCCCCCGCGGCGGCGAGCGCCCGCGCCTTCTCGACCGCGTCGCCGTTGATGCCGACCGCGACCGCCACGGCCAGCCGGCCGTCGCCGTCGAACGCGGGCCGGTAGAGGGAGCGGCGCAGGGCGGAGCGCTGCGAGAGCGTGCCCACGAGCACCCCGTCGGACACGACGCAGACGGCCTCGGCGCCGTGCCCCTCCGACCCCGCGCCGGTCACCGCCGCGACGGCGTCGAACGCCGCGCGGGGCTCCTCCAGCTCCGCGGCGTCGAGCACCGGCGCGACGCCGTGCACGAGATCGCCCAGGCGCGCATCCGCCGGCACGGAGGCGAGCCTCGCCGCCGAGAGCACTCCCCGGATCGCGGCGGCGGGGATCCGGTCGCCCGCGCCGGACGGGGCGCTGCCGGCCCGCTCGCCGTCGACCACCACGACGGCCTGGCCCTCCGCTCGGGGGATCAGCCCCAGCGCATCCTCGGCCGTGGCCTCCGCCGGCAGCACGAGCGGCGTGTCGAAGGAGCCGGGCTGCTCCTTCACCCAGCGGATCGCGCGCACGGCGTCGTCCCGCGACAGATCCTGCGGCAGCACGGCGAGACCGCCGCGCCGCGCGAGCACCGCCGCGAGGCGCGGCCCCGTGACCGAGTTCATGTTGGCCGCGACGAGCGGCAGCGTCGCTGGGGTGTCGTCGGTGGGCGCGAGATCCACCCCGAGACGGCTTCCCACGTCCGAGTGCCTCGGCACGAGGAACACGTCCGAGTAGGTGAGGTCAACCGTGGGCATCGCGCCGATAAACTCCATAGCCCCCACGCTACTCCTGCCGAACGGCCTTGCCGGCCTCATCCGATGAACACATAGGATTGCAGCGCGGGGGTCGTTCGCGGTCCGCGCGTGGAGAACACCCGGATCCATCGCTCGCCTCCGAGCGCAAGGCCGGGATGCCGACAGGAACAATCGAGGAGCACACCGGCCATGTCCGATCCGAACGCACCCGGCAGCGAGACCCCCGAGCAGCCGACGGCTCCGCTGCCGCCGTCGCAGCCGACGCAGCCCCAGCAGCCCCAGCAGCCCGAGTGGCAGCAGCCCGCGGCGGCGCAGCCCCCGCAG
>NZ_JAIVPF010000068.1:0-73121 GCF_053528595.1 Leucobacter sp.
GCTCAGCGGCGAGTGCTGCTGCACCCAGCTGTACATCGCCACCGCGGCGGCCGCGCTCGCATTGATCGAGCGGGTCGAGCCGTACTGCGTGATCTCGACCACCGCCTCGGCCGCGGCGATCGCCTCCGGGGTGAGCCCCGGCCCCTCCTGCCCGAACAGCATCACGCAGCGCTCGGGCCAGTCGAAGGTCTCCATGGGCACGCAGCCCGGTACGTTGTCGATCGCGATGATCGGGATCCCCTCGCCCGCCGCCCAGGCCGCGAGCGCATCCACCCCCTCGCGGTGCACGACGTGCTGGTAGCGGTCGGTCACCATGGCGCCGCGCTTGTTCCAGCGGCGGCGGCCCACGATGTGCACGGTGTCGGCGGCGAACGCGTTGGCGCTGCGCACGATCGACCCGATGTTCATGTCGTGCTGCCAGTTCTCGATCGCCACGTGGAACGGGTGCCGGTGCTCGTCCAGGTCGGCGACGATGGCCTCCATGCGCCAGTACCGGTAGCGATCGACCACGTTGCGGGTGTCGCCGTGCGCGAGCAGCTCGGGATCGTAGCGGTCCTCGCTCGGCCACGCGTCGCGCCCGCCGGGCCAGGGACCCACGCCGGCCGTGGTGCGCTCGGGGTGCGGTGCGGGATCCGGGATCTTGCTCATCCGATCATTCTCGCAGTCCCGGCACCCCGGTGCGGACGTCAGGCGGGAAGCGGCTCGAGCCGGAACGGGGCGCGGTCGGCGAGCGCCGGCTCCGCGTCCGTCTCGAACACGAGATACCCCTGCGAGTGCCCCTGCACGGTGCGGATGTCGCTCTTCAGCACCCGGATGTCCGGCGCGAGCCGGGCGACGTCGCTGATCCCGATGGACGCGCCCCCGTCGAAGCGCGCGACGTAGCGGTGCCGCGCGAGCCTCGGCATGTCGGCGACGGCGGCCGCGATGTCGCCGAGCCGGTCGCGGCGGGCGGCGCGTACGAGCTCGGCGGTCACCGCGTGCGCGGGGTCGCTGAAGATCCGCCACGTCGGCCCCTGCTCGACCACCCGGCCCCCGTCGACGATCGCCACCGAATCGGCGATCTCCTCGACCACGGACATCTCGTGCGTGATGAGCACGACCGTCACCCCGCGCTCGCGGTTGATGCGCCGGATCAGTCCGAGGATGGAGCGCGTCGTCTCGGGGTCGAGCGCCGAGGTGGCCTCGTCGGAGAGCAGGATCTCGGGATCGTGCACGAGCGCGCGGGCGATGGCGACACGCTGCTTCTGCCCGCCCGACAGCGCCGCCGGATAGGCGTGCGCGTGCTCCACGAGCCCCACGAGGGCGATGAGCTCGGCGACGCGGCGGTCGATCTCGGCCTCGGGCGTCCCGGCGAGGCGCAGCGGCAGCGCGACGTTCTGCCACACCGTCTTCGAGGTCATCAGGCTGAAGTGCTGGAAGATCATGCCGGTCTTGCGGCGCTGCGCCGCGAGTTCGGCCCCCCGGGCGCCGGTCACGGGAACCCCGTCGATGAGCACCTCGCCGGAGTCCGGGGCGGCCAGCAGGTTGATGGTGCGCAGCAGGGTCGACTTCCCCGCACCGCTGCGCCCGATCACGCCGAAGATCGAGCCGCCCGGAATGTCGAGATCGACCCCGTCGAGCGCGTGGAACTCCCCCTTGCCACGGCCGCGGGCGAAGGTCTTGCGCAGCCCGCGCAGAGAGATGGAGCCGCGGGCGGGCGCGGCGGGATCCCGTCCCGCCGCGCCGCCCGCGGTCCCCGCGTTCTCAGAACGCGACATCGATGGAGCCCTCGTACTCGTCGAGGATGAACTCCCGCACCGTGTCCGAGTTGAGCGCCTCGTTCAGCGCGGCGATGCGCGGATCCTCGACGAGCTCCGGCCGGGTCACCAGGTATTCGGAGTAGGCCTCGTTGCCCTGGTCGGTGAAGATCGCGCTGAGCGGGTCGATGCCCACATCGAGCGCGTAGTTGGCGAACACGAACGCGACGTCGACCTGGTCGATCGAGCGGGCGAGCTGCGCCCCCTCGAGCTCCGTGATCTCCAGGTCGCGCGGGTTCTCGGCGATGTCGTTGATGGTGGAGCTCGCGTCGCCCGGGCTCGCGAGCGAGATCAGCCCCTCCTGCTCCAGCAGCGTCAGCGCGCGCCCGGCGTTCACCGGGTCGTTCGGGATCGCGATGCTGGAGCCGTCGGCGACCTCGTCGAGGCTGTCGAACTTCTCGGAGAACGCGCCGAAGGGCTCGATGTGCACGGGGACCGTCGGCACGAGATCGGTGCCGTTCTCGGCGTTGTAGTTGTCGAGGAACGGAAGGTACTGGTAGTAGTTGGCGTCGAGCTCGCCCGTCGCCAGCTGGGCGTTGGGCTGGATGAAGTCCTGGAACACCACGATCTCGAGGTCGATGCCCTGCTCGGCGAGGATCGGCTTCACGACCTCGAGCACCTCGGCGTGGGGAACGGGCGTGGCGCCCACGACGAGCCGCTGCGTCGCCTCGGCGCCCGCCCTGGGAATGAGGATCGCCGCGACGATCGCGGCGGCCGCGATGACCGCGACGATGACCGCGATGAGCACACCGCGCTTCTTCGAGCGGCCGCGGCGGGAGGCCGCGTCCTCGATCAGCGACTGGGCGTCGCCGCCCGGGCCGCCGGGCTCTGTGGTGCTGCTCATGGGTTCTCCTCGGGTTCGTGCGGTGCGTCGGGTGCGGTGGGCGCAGGGGGTCTGCGGTGCGCTCTGGCGGCCGCCGCGACGGCGCCGCACGGGACCGGGCGGCGCGCTGCGTGGAAGCGGTGCGCTGCATGAATGCTAGGCGGGACGGGCACCCGCGCACTGTTTCGCAGTAATGATGAGAAACATTCGCCGGGGTTATGCCCGTCGCTGGCGATGATGGTCATCATGGACCGCTATCTGCCCAACGTGCACTGGCCCGAGATCGCCGAGGCGCTCGGCGAGACCGTGGTGATGCTCGTCGTCGCGCTCGCCTGCACGGTGGTGCTCGCGCTGCCGCTCGGGATCCTGATGTACCTGAGCGGGAAGGGCCACATCCGCAGCAATCCGCTCGTGCACGGGGTGCTCTCCGCGGTGGTCAACATCATCCGCTCCGTGCCGTTCATCATCGTGATGATCGCCGTGCTGCCGCTCACCGCGCTGCTCGTGGGCACCACGCTCGGCGTCGCCGGCGCGATCCCGCCCATGGTCATCGCCGCGACCCCGTTCCTGGCGCGACTCGTCGAGATCGCGCTGCGCGAGGTCGACCACAGCCTCATCGAGTGCGGGCAGTCGATGGCGGCCAGCACCCGCCAGATCGTGCAGTACATCCTGCTGCCCGAGGCGCGACCGGCGCTGCTCGCCGGCGTCACGGTCACGGCGATCGCGCTCATCGATTACACGGCCATGTCGGGTGTGCTCGGCGGGGGCGGGCTCGGCGACCTGGCGATCCGCTACGGGTATCAGCGCTTCCAGACGGATGTCATGGTCGTCACGGTCGTCATCCAGATCATCCTGGTGCAGGCGATCCAGCTGCTCGGCGACTGGGCGGTGCACCGCTTCAGCCGGGCCCGTCGCGCGTAGAGGGCGCGGCCGCCTCCGGGTCGCGCGACCGGCGGGAGCAGCGGGGCGGAACCGCGATCTCGACTCGCGGCGCCCGCTCGGCGGGAAGGGCTGCCCTCCGCTCAGTCGGAGGGTGCGCCATCGATGCGCACCCGCGCGGCGGGGTGATCGGCCCCGGGGCGCGCGCCCGCACCGCCCAGCTTCTCGCGCAGCGTGCCCGGCTCGTACTCCCGCTTGAAGCGGCCCCGCGCCTGCAGCTCGGGCACGAGGTGCTCGACGATGCCTCGCAGCGTCTCGGGCTGCGAGACCGCGGCGAGGTTGAACCCCGACACCCCGGTCTCCTCGACGATCTCCTCGATCGTGTCGGCGACGGTGGCGGCCGAGCCCACGATCACGGGGCCGTCTCCCCCGATCCGCGCGTAGTCCGCGATCTCGCGCGGCGTCCACACCCGATCCGGGTCCGCGTCGGTGAATGCGGCGAGCGCCGACTGGATGGCGTCGCTGCGGTGCCCGGCGAGCGGGGCGTCGGGTTCGAGGCTCGCGAAGTCGATGCCGGTCCAGCCCGACATGAGCGCGAGCGCCCCCTCGGGCGAGGCCACCTCGAGGTACTCCTCGAAGAGCCGCTGCGCGTGGGCGTCGGTGTCCGACACGACGACGGTGAGCTGATTGAGCACGGGCGGCGTCTGCGTGCGCCCCGCCTCGGCCGCCGCCTCGCGCACCGCCCGCACCTGCTTCGCGAGCACGGTGCGGGTCGGCGCGGCGACGAAGACGTGCTCCGCGTGCCGCGCGGCGAATCGCACGCCCCGGGGCGAGGCCCCCGCCTGGTAGATCACCGGGGTGCGCTGGGGCGACGGCTCGGAGAGGTGGAAGCCGGGCACGGTGAAGAACTCGCCCCGGTGCCCGATGGCGTGCACCCGCTCGGGATCCGCGAAGACGCCCGTCGCGGCGTCGGCGACGATGGCATCGTCGTCCCAGCTGCGCTGCCACAGCTTGTAGCAGACCTCCAGGTACTCCTCGGCGATGTCGTAGCGGCGATCGTGCGACACCTGGCCCTCGAGGCCCAGATTGCGCGCGCCGGAGCCCAGGTACGAGGTGACGACGTTCCAGCCGACCCGGCCACCGGTGAGGTGATCGAGCGTCGACATGCGCCGCGCGAATGGGAAGGGGTGCTCGAACGAGGTCGAGGCCGTGACGCCGAAGCCGATGTGCTCGGTCACCGAGGCGAGCGCCGGCACCAGCTGCAGCGGGTCGTTGACGGGCACCTGCACGCCGCCGGCGAGTGCCGCCTCCGGTCCGCCGCCGTAGACGTCGTAGGTGCCGAGCACGTCGGCGAAGAAGATCGCATCGAGCAGGCCCGCCTCGGCGGTGCGCGCGATGTCGAGCCAGTAGGGCAGTTCGGTGTAGCGCCGGCTCTGGTCGGCCGGGTGCCGCCACAGGCCGGGCGACAGGTGGCCCACCGTGTTCATCGTGAACAGGTTGAGGTGGATGCGCTGCGCGGGGCTCGGCTCGGTGCTCATGCTGCTCGGTTCCGCCTTCGAGGATCGGGGTCGCGGGGTAGGGGGCCGCCCGGCGTCACAGCCAGGAGTGGCGGGCGGGCAGCGTGCCGTTGAGCACGTAGTCGCCGATGGCGTGGTTCTTCCAGCGCACGGGATCGTGCAGGGTGTGCACGCGCGCGTTGCGCCAGAAGCGGTCGAGGCGCTTCTCCCCCAGCGTCGAGCGGGTGCCGCCGAGCTCGAGCAGGCGGCTCGACGCCTCGAGGGAGACCTCGGTGGTGAGCACCTTCGCGCGGGCCACGGCGATGGAGGCCGCCGCGACGTTCTGCTCGTCGGGGGCGGGCTTGGCGGCGTCGATCGTGCGGGCCGCCTCGCGGGTCAGCGCCTCGGCCGCGCGGATATCGATGTCGAGGCGGCCGATGATGTTCAGGGAGAGCGGATCCTTCGTCGCGGACTCGACGCCGGCGTCGATCCACGGCCGCGCCGCCCGCGTGGCCGCGAGGGTCTCGCGGAACGCCCCGCGGGCGATCCCGAGGTCGATCGCGGCGGTGGTGATCTGCGCGAGCGGGCCCGCCAGCGTGGGGTTGTCGTACTCCTGGTACATGGGGAACACCCGGCTCGCGGGCAGGCGCAGGTCCTCCAGCACGACGGATCCGCTCGCGGTCGCGCGCTGACCGAAACTCGACCAGTCGTTGACGACGGTGAGGCCCGGCGCGTCCTTCTCGGCGAACACCAGCAGCTCGAGCCCATCCTCGTCCACGGCGAGCACGGGGATCCAGTCGGCGTAGATCGACCCGGTGGAGTAGAACTTGCGCCCGTTGACGACGACCTCGTCGCCCTCGCGCACGAGCCTCGTCTGCAGATCGCCCACGTTCTTGCCGCCGAGTTCGCTGAAGGCATTGGCGAAGCGCCTGCCGCCCAGCACGAGGCCGAAGAAGAACTCGTGCTGCTCGGGGGTGCCGCTGAGCCTGATGTCCTCGACGAGGCAGAAGTGGTTCTGCGGGATCTGCGCGAGCGAGCTGTCGGCCTCGGCCACGATGGCGATCACCTCGGCCACCGTCTCGAGCGAGACGTCGGCGCCGCCGTGGCTCTTCGGCACGGTGATGGCCCACAGACCGCGCTGCGAGAACTCCTCGACGATGTCCTGCGGGATCACCCGGTCGGCGTCGATCGAGGCGGCGCGCTCGAGCACCGAGTCCCGGAACTCGGCGGCCTGGGCGAGCGCCTCCTCGTCGGAACGGATCACGTGGGCGGGTGACGACATGCCGGTCTCTCTTTCGCGGGGCCTGGCGGCTCGATCTCGGATCCCCGGGGCGGCGGATCACGCTGCCTCAGTCTAGGTTTCCGCGATTCGAGCGCCCGAGCCCGCCAGGCTTTATTACACAATGTGTCCCGTCTGATGGTTGAGGTTCCGGCGGCCCGTCCGTTCCTCACCGTGCTCGACCGACGCGCGTCAGTAGATGTCACCTCCCTCGAGGTTTGATGACAACTACTGACGCGCGGATTCCGGGGCGAGGGGCTGACGCACCGGAAGGGACCGCACGGCGGCACGGGTAGACTGTCCGGGTGACTGAGCGTGTATTGATCAAGGATCTGGCCGCCCGCGAAGACGGCCCCGTGCGTGTTTCCGGCTGGGTCGAGAAGGTGCGCGACCAGCGCTACGTGCAGTTCGTCGTGCTGCGCGACGAGTCGGGCGCGGTGCAGCTCGTCAACGGCGGCGTGCTGCGCGAGCCGGATCCCGAGAACCCGCGCTCCGATATCCTCGTGCCGCGCACCACCACGATCAGCGAGCTCACCCAGGGCACGTTCATCACGGTCACGGGCGAACTGCAGCACAACGAGCGCGTGAAGCTCGGCGGCGTGGAGATCCAGATCGAGACGATCGAGGTCGTCACCAGGGCACTGCCCGACAACCCGATCGCGGCCGACAGCGGCATCGACGTGCGCCTCGACTGGCGCTTCCTCGATCTGCGCCGCCCCGAGCAGAACCTCGTCTTCCGCGTGCAGACGACCTTCCTGCACGCGCTGCGCGAGGTCTGGGTGGAGCGCGGCTTCATCGAGATCCAGACCCCGAAGCTGATGGCCTCCGCCTCCGAGTCGCGTGCCGAGCTCTTCGAGGTGGAGTACTTCGAGGGCAAGGCGTTCCTCGCGCAGAGCCCGCAGTTCTTCAAGCAGATGGCGCAGGCGGCCGGTTTCGGCGGCATCTTCGAGGTGGGTCCGGCGTTCCGCGCCGATCCCTCGTTCACCTCGCGCCACGCGACCGAGTTCACCTCGATCGACACCGAGATCAGCTGGATCGACTCCCACGAGGACGTCATGGAGCTGCACGAGGAGCTCATCGTCGCCGGCCTCACCGCGGTCCAGGAGAAGCACGGCGAGGAGATCCGGAAGCTCTTCGGTGTCGAGCTCGAGGTGCCCGCGCGCCCGTTCCCGCGCATCCCGCTCGCCGAGGCGAAGGAGATCGTGAAGGCCGAGGGCTACGAGGTGCCCCGCGCCGACGCCGACATGGACCCCGAGGGCGAGCGCCGCATCGCCGCCCACGTCCAGCAGAAGTACGGCAGCGACTTCGTCTTCCTGACCGACTACGACGCCTCGATCCGCCCGTTCTACCACATGCGCGATGCCGAGAACCCGCAGCTCACCCGGAGCTACGACCTCATCTACCGCGGCACCGAGATCTCCACCGGCGCCCAGCGCGAGCACCGCATCGAGGTGCTCGAGGCCCAGGCCGTCGAGAAGGGCATGGACCCGGCCGAGCTGTCGTTCTACCTCGACTTCTTCCGCTACGGCGTCCCCCCGCACGGCGGCTTCGGCATGGGCCTGAACCGCGTGCTGATGCTGATGCTGCAGCAGTCGTCGATCCGCGAGGTCACCTACCTCTTCCGCGGACCGAACCGCCTGCTGCCGTAGACCAGGCCGGTTCCGGATCGCGACGGCGCCCCTCCGCTTCGGCGGGCGGGCGCCGTCGGCGCGGGCGCCGTCGGCGCGTGCGCCTCCCCGGCGGGCGAGCGAACGGGCGGGCGACCGGGCGGCAGCTCGCGCGGGCGGGCGATGGGTCCGGACGGGAGGACCGGCACACGCGACGGAGATCGATACCGGACTGTGTCCAATCGGAACCTCCCACCGACCTCTGAAGACTGATACGCTCCATCTCACCGGGGAACATTGGGAAGCGCATAGCGCTCCCCGATCCGGCGCGTACGGGGAACATGCGCGCGGGATGGTCGACGCCGACCGCCAGGACTCTCGTTACGCGATTTGTGGGACAACAACGGGGAGGTCTGTCGTGGCACACCATCAATCGTCATCTCGTCAAACGTCATCTCGCAGGGGCCGCAAGATCGCGGCCATCGCAGCCGGCGCCCTCGCCGTCGGCCTCGGTGCCACCTACACGCTCGCGTCGTGGACCGACTCCGAGTGGGTGTGGGGCGGAGCCGCGGGCGACGAGCCCGGCATCGGCACGAGCACCTTCGACGTCGAGCAGTTCACGGAGGGCGGCTGGCACGACGACGAGTCCAATCCGGGCGGCGCCCTCGACTTCACCACGGCGGCGCTCGCGCTCGCCCCGGACGACACGGTCTACGCGCCGGTGTCGCTGCGCACGAAGACCGGCTCGATCGGCGGCGAGGTGACCCTGACCGGAGCGGTCGCGGCAACGGGTGCGGCCGCCTCGGACCCGGACGACGAGCTCTGGAACGCGGTCGAGCTCACGGTGCACACCTCCGACGACGCCACGGCTCCCGACTGTACGGCGGCGGATTTCGACGCCGGCGACTGGAGCGCGGTCACCGGGCTCAGCGGCGCATCGCTGGGCGCGTCCGCCACAGCCGCCCAGGCACTGGGCGCGGCGACTTCCTCCGCACCCGGCGATCCACAGCACTACTGCTTCGTGATCCACCTGCCGGCGGACGCGCAGACCGTCGCCGAGGGCGACGGCGTCGACCTCATGGGCCGCTCGATCGCCCCGGCGTGGCGATTCGCGGCGGAGTCCGACTAGCAGGCCGGGAGTGGAAGCCGAGCCGCCGGTCGATCGTTCGACCGGCGCGTTCGCCGTACCCTGAGAGGCGCGCATGATCCGCAAGATCCTCGGCACCGCCGCCACGGTCGTGGTCGTGGCGGCGGCGCTCGGACTCGCCTGCTGGTTCGTCAGCTCCGCGGCGACCGGCGCGACCCTCGTCACCTTCCGCACCGGCTCGATGAGCCCGGCGATGCCGCAGGGAGCCGTGGCCGTCACGCTGCCGACGCCCGCCGACGCGCTTCGGATCGGGGACGTGGTGACCGTGCAGCGGGCTGGGGAGCCGATGCCGGTGACCCACCGGGTGATCGAGATCCGGGAGGTGACGCCGCCGGGGGAGCATGCCCCGGACCTGCGCGCCGCCGCGCCGGGAGGCGAGGCCCCCGATCCGCGCGACCCGGACGCCCGGGAGATCGTGATGCAGGGCGACGACAACGACACCCCCGACCATCTGCCCTACGTCGTCACCGAGGTGCGCCGAGCCGTGTTCGCCGTGCCCCACGCCGGCACCGCGCTCATGCTGCTGCAGACGCCGATCGGCGCCGGGACGCTGGTACTCGGGGTCGGTGCGCTCGTCACCTGGGCGTTCTGGCCCCGTCGGGACGACGAGGATCCCGGACCGCAGCGCGAGCGCGATCCGGAACGCGCCCCGCGCCACGCGTCCGAGGTATCGCGATGACCGCGGCGGCGCGCCGGTCCCGGGCGATCGCGCTGCTGCTCGCGGGCGTGTTCGCGGCGGTCGCGCTGCTCGGGGTCGCGCTCTCGGCGGCCCGCGCCGCGGCCGTGTTCCAGGAGATCACGGAGAGCGGGCGCCCGGGGTATCTGCGGCTCGCGGCGCACACGACGACCCCGCTCCAGGCGACGCTCGGACCCGGGGAGTCGATGCGCTGGCTCCTCCGGGCGTCGCTGCTCGACGCGGAGCTCGGTACGCTCGCGATCGAGCTCGACGCCTCGGGCGAGCTGCTCGGCGCCTCAGCCATGACCGCGCAGGTCGTGGCCTGCACCGGAGCGTTCCGGACCGGCGCGCACGCGGGCGCCGATCTCTCGCGAGTCCCCTGCTCCGGCGAGCGCGCGGTCGTGCTGCCCGCGACCCCGCTGTCGCAGCTCGCGCAGCGCGACGACCGCTTCGAGCTCGCCGAGCTGCGTCGGGGCGAACCGCGGCAGCTGCTCGTGCAGCTGTCGGTCCCGGCGGAGGCCGACGCGGAGGCGGTGGCCGGGCGCGTCGCGCGCGTCGGTCTCGGCGTGCATGCCTCCGGCGAGGGCGGCGTGCGCCCCGTCACGCCGGTGGAGGGTCACGGCCCGCGCCTGCCGGTCACCGGCGCCGATGCCGTCGCGCTCGGCGTACTGGCCGTCGGACTCGGCGGTCTCGGTGCGAGTCTGACCCTCCGGGGCCGGGCGGGCCGGGCGGGCCGGACGGATCTGCCGCGGGAGGCCTCATGAGCCTCGTCGAGCGGATGCGGGACCGCGCGCGACGGCCGCGGCGCGGGGCTGCTGCGCGCGGATCTCCGGGGGCCGGGGCGTCGATGCGGCGCGGGATCGGCGTCGCCGCAGCAGCGGTGCTGGTCTCGACCGCGCTCGTCGCGCAGAGCGGGGTGACCAGCGACGCCGCGTGGAACGACGCCGAGTGGGCGCACGGTCCCGCCGTCGGCACCGCCGACTGCGCGGCGCCCGAGAGCGTCTTCGCGAATCGCGGGGAGGGGCGGGCGCTGAGCGGTGCGATCCTGGGCCTCGATCTCGACGCGCTCGTCGAAGCGGGAGGGGTCGAGGTCACGAACAACGGCCTCCGCTCGCGCGAGGGTTCGGGTGCGGCGACACCGCTGGGCGACGACGCCTACGCCAACCCGCTCAACGTCGTCGCGCTCTCGGCCGTCGACGCGGACCTCGGCCAGGGCCTGCTGCAGCTGCCGCTCGACAACAGCACCGGCGTGCTCGGCCAGTACGGACGGGCCGCGAACGGGGGCGCGGGGGCGGGTGCCTCCGGCTACGTGACCGACACCGGCGGGATCGCGACGGCGCCGGGCGACGCCTACCCCGAGCTGGCGACGCTCGGCCTCTCCCAGCTCCTCGCCGCGGTCAACCCGCCGGTCGCCGGGCTGCTCTCGAACGTCTCCGACGTGTCCCTCGGGATCGGAGCCGTGGCTGGGCGGGCGACGCTCGACGGCTGCGCTGCGGCCTGGAGCTCGTCGCTCGCCGAGGCGCTGACCCGCGAGTACCTCGCGGCCTCGGCCGACGTGCGCGTCTCCTCCCCCACCGTGGGCGCCCTGGTCACCGGGGTGAACGGGATCGCGTCGTCGATCAGCACCTCCGCGAGCGCGCTCACCGGCACGAGCTCTCCCCTGGCGCCGCTCGTCAGGACGGCGATCTCGAGCATCCTGAACCCCCTGCTCGGCGCGCTGTCGGCGGGATCGGTGGGGCTGTCCGAGCTCACGGTCACCGTACCGAACCCGTCCCCGCTCCTCGCGCTCACCCAGGGCACCATCGGCGACTCGGGCGGCATCGCCACCATCGACCTCGCGAACGGGACGATCACCGTCGACACCGCGAGACTCGTGCAGGCCGCCTACGCCGCCACCGACGGGGTCACCCTCAACGGGCTCGCGCCCAACACGGACCTGCTCGGCGATCCGCGCGTCGTCACGGCGCTCACGAACGCGCTCGACAGCGCCCTCGGCGAATGGATCGCAGCAGTCACGAGCGCCGTCGAGGCCACGATCTCGGGAATCACCGTCAAGGCGAAGGCCTCGGTGCGGCTGAGCCTGATCGTTCCCCTCGCCGATATCTCGATCGACATCGACGGCGACCTGGACGCGCTGGCGGCGGGGAGCGCCGTCCAGGCGACCGCGACGGTGCTCGGCAGCATCAACCTCTCGCTGCTGAACTCGATCCTCACGGCGCTGAACACCGGCCTCGGCCCGAAGGTCGCGACGGCGGCCAGGGGGCTGCTCCCCGCCGTGCCCGCGCTCGTGGCCGCCCTGGACGCTCCGGTCGCCTCGCTCGTGGGCGCCGTGTCGAACGTCTACACCGCGCTGTTCATCAGCCGGGTCGTCTCGCTCACGGTCAACGCGCAGAACGACCCGCTCGCGGGGGCCCCCGAACCGCCCGACTGGACGGATCTGACCGAGGGCCGCTACGACGTGGCCGCCCTGCGCATCGGGGTGCTGGGCGCGCTGCCCGAGAACGGCGTCCGCCTCTACCTGGGCCGCGGCTCGGTGGGCCCGGTGTGCTCCGCGGCCGGGCTCGCCGCCGGCGGCTGCGCCGGCTACTGAGCCGGCGCGCCGATCCGCTGCGCCACCACGACGGTGTCGTCGAGCGTGCTCGCGGCGCCGTCGGGTCCGGTCGCCTCGCGGGTGCGCACCTCAGCGGTCACGCTCCACCGCTCGGGATCGAGGCCGAGCAGCGCGAGCTCGCTCTCCGGGCTCGGGAACGGCCCTCGGTGCCCCTCCGCCCACGGCGGCGGGGCCGCGTGGGAGATCACCACGAGCCGCCCTCCCGGCGCCACCCGATCGGCGGCGGCGCGCAGGATCCGCTCGCGCGGCAGCTCCACGGGCGACTGCAGGAAACTCGCGGTCACGAGGTCGAAGGGGCCGGCCGCCCCGGCCGCGCTGTGCGGGTCTTCGATCCACCGCCCCAGATCGGCGGCGACGAACCGCGCGCCGCCCCCGCCCCGCCCCGCGGCCGCCTCCCGGGCCCGGGCGATCGCGGTCTCGGAGAGGTCGATGCCGGTCGCGCGCCATCCGCGCTCGGCGAGCCAGAGCACGTCGCCGCCCTCGCCGCAGCCGAGATCCAGCGCACTGCCGGGCTCCCAGTCCGCGACCGTCTCGGCGAGCGTGCGGTTCACCCGCCCCGACCAGACGGGCCCGGCCCCGGCGTAGCGGCGCTCCCAGAACGCCGTGGGCTCCTCGTCGGCATCGACCGCCGCGTGCGCGTGGGCACCGTGCTCGTGGGGACCGTGCTCCTCCGCACCGCGAGCGCGGACCCCCTGCTCATCCACGGAGGGCTCGTCGGCGCCGCGCGCCGACCCGGCTGCCGGTCCGGCTCCCGGCCCGCTCTCGAACGCATCGGCGGCGAGCGCGAAGTCCTCCTCGACCAGGGCGAAGTTCACGGCGGCTCCCGCGAAGGCGCCCGCGCCCATCACCGACGGCACCGAGGCGGCGGGGTTCACGACGTTGCCGGCCGCCCACACGCGCGGGTGGCTGGTGCGCCCCATCCCGTCGACCGCGAGAAAGCTCCCCGCCGGGGTCTCCGCGCGGTCCAGGCCGAGTCCGGCGAGGAACCCGTCGTGGGGCACCATCTCGCTCGCCGTGAACACCGCGTCGACGGTGAACTCGCGGCCCTCCTCCGTGCGCACCGCGGTGACGCGGGATCCGTCGCCCACGATCTCGGCGACCGGACCCGGCTCGATCACCACGCCCCGCGCCTCGAGCGCCCGCTCGGTCTCGGCGTCGAGACCGCCGAGCCCCGCGCTGAACACCACGAGGTCATCGCTCCACTGCCGCAGCAGCTTCGCCTGATGCGCGCCGAGCGGCGAGGTCGTCAGGACGGCGAGCCGCTGCCCGCGCACCTCCCAGCCGTGGCAGTACGGGCAGTGCAGCACCCCGCTGCCCCAGTGCTCGGCGAGGCCCGGGATCGGGGGCAGCGCGTCGCGCAGACCCGTGGCGACCACGAGCGCGCGGGCCTCGAGCGTCTCGCCGCCCTCGAGCTCGACGAGCACGGTGCGCGGCGATCCGGAGCCGCCCATCGCCTCGGCTGCGCCGCCCGATCCCGCACCGCCTGCTGCGCCCGCCGCCGGCGCCGCATCGGGGGCGGCCCCGTCGCGCACGGCGCGCACGGATCCCTCGCGAAGCTCGACGCCGTAGGCCGCGGCCTCCTCGCGGCCGCGGGCGGTCAGCTCGGCGGGCGGGGTGCCGTCGTGACCGAGCACGTTGTGCATGTGCGCGGCGAAGCGGTTGCGGGGCTGCCCGGCGTCGATCACGAGGGTGCGGCGCAGCGAGCGGCCGAGGGCCTGCGCCGCGCTCAGTCCGGCGGCGCTTCCGCCGATCACGATCGCGTCCCAGGGGGCGGAGGGGTGGTGGTGCGTGTGGGTCATGCTCCCATGCTCGGGGTGATGTGCGATACTCGCAATCAGATTTGCCGAAACAGCAAGGAGAGTGCGTCATGGATGAACTGCGGCAGCTGGGTCCGCGCCTGCGGGCCGCGCGCCAGGAGCGCGGGTGGACCCTCGACGAGCTCGCGGGGCTCGCCGGGATGTCGGTCAGCACGCTCTCGCGCCTCGAGTCGGGCAAGCGGCAGGCGAGCCTCGAGCTGCTGCTGCCCCTGACCCGCCGGCTCGGGATCCGCGTGGACGACCTGCTCGAACCGCGCGACCGCGACCCCCGCGTGCGCCGCCGCGCGATCCAGCGCGACGGCATGACGATCGCCCCGCTCACCCGTGAGGAGTCGGAGGTGCGCGCCTTCAAGATCACCTACCACCCCGGCGCCCCGGAGCTGGAGCTGCAGGTGCACGAGGGGCACGAGTGGCTCTACGTGCTCTCGGGACGACTGGAGCTCGCGCTCGGAGAGCAGGAGCTCGTGCTCTCCCGCGGCGAGGCCGCCGAGTTCGACACCACCACGCCGCACCGCATGCGCGCCGCGGGCACCCGGCCCGCCGAGGTGGTGAGCATCTTCAATACGGTCGGCGAGCGGCTGCACCTGCACAGCCCGGAGTAGGAGCCCCGCCGTTTCGGCTTCGAACGGCGCGATCCGCTCGCGCATGCGATCGCGACCCGACCGGCCCCCACGCGCGCACGCGGGTGCGGCCCGGCCGGATCCGGCTCCCGTCATCCTGCACGCGGTGAGCGGAGTCACCGGATCCTCCGAACAGCCCCCGATCTCGTCGGGGTCGACCGTCGGCATTGACATCCGGGCACGATTCATCTTTAATAAAGAAAACCCTTAATTAAGGAGATCACGAAATGGCTGCTCCGGATCGCCTGAGCCTCGTATTCACGGCTCTCGCCGATCCGACGCGTCGCGAGATCCTCTCGCGGCTCGCCCGGGGTTCCGCCACCGTCGGCGAGGTGGCGGAACCCTTCGCGATGAGCGCCCCCGCGATCTCCCAGCATCTGAAGGTGCTCGAACGGGCCGGGCTGATCGCGCGCACCGCTCGCGCGCAGTGGCGCACGCTCACACTGCAGGCCGACCCGCTCGACGAGGCCGCGACCTGGGTGGAGCAGCAGCGTCGCGAGTGGAATCTGCGTCTCGACGCGCTCGAAGCGCACCTCGAGACGATGAAGACCGCATCGAAGATCCACGATTCCCAGGAGGCAGGATCATGAGTGAAACGCGCACGCCGTCCGATACGAGGCCGGAGTTCTCGATCTCCCGCGTCTTCGACGCCCCCCGCGAGCTCGTGTGGCGGGCCTGGACGGAGGAGACCGAGCTCGCCGCCTGGCTGCACCCGTTCGGCGTCTCCACCGACAGCGTGTCGTTCGACGTGCGCGTCGGCGGACGCTACACGTACACGATGACCAACGACGAGACCGGCGAGCGGTTCCCGACCGGCGGGGTCTTCCTCGAGGTCGAACCGTTCGACCGCCTGGTCTTCACCTGGGGCGAGCCCGGCGCCCCCGTCGACACGGCGCCGGTGATCACCCTCACGCTCGTCCCGCAGGGCGACCGCACGGAACTCGTGTTCCACTTGCGCGGCTTCGAGGGCAAGCCGGGCGACGGCTTCGTCTACGACGGGTGGGATGAGGCGCTCCAGAACTTCGGTCGGCACCTGGCCGGCGACTCGCTCGGGTGACTCCGGCTCGAGGGCGCTGAACGCTCCCGGGCCCCCTCGGCGCTCCCCTCCCGCCCCGCGCAATGGGGGGCGATCCGGGGCGATCGGACGGAACGACCCCGGATCGCGACCCCTTGCGCGGGGGTCGAGACCTGCGAAGGTCAGGACTCGAACGACGCCGCCCACTCCCGCACGCGGGCGGCGCTCTCCTCCTCGGAGAGGTCCTCGACCCGGGTCATCACCGACCACCGCACGCCGAACGGATCGCGGATGCTGGCGAAGCGGTCGCCCGAGACGAAGTCGGAGGGCGCCTCGCGCACCGTCGCGCCCGCGGCCACCGCGCGCTCGACCACCGCGTCGACGTCGGGCACGTAGAGTCCCATGGAGTAGCAGTCGTCCTCGCCCCCGGGCGGGGCGATCAGGTGGTAGTCGGGCATCGGCTCGCCGAGCTGCAGATGTCCCGCACCGAAGTCGAGCTCGGCGTGCACCACGGCGCCGCCCATCTCGGTCACGTCGACCA
Source organism: Leucobacter sp. (assembly GCF_053528595.1). Taxonomy (NCBI): domain Bacteria; kingdom Bacillati; phylum Actinomycetota; class Actinomycetes; order Micrococcales; family Microbacteriaceae; genus Leucobacter; species Leucobacter sp. The sequence goes on from NZ_JAIVPF010000068.1 coordinate 16,308, forward strand.
CGCGCGCGCCGAACACGTCGCGGTAGAAGTCGATGGCCTCGCGGGCGCCCGGGATCGCGAGGAACGGGGTGAGGCTGGTGGATCCGTGCGGCATGCCGTCGGTCGTGTGCGCGCCGTTCGCGGCGCGGGTCTCGTGAGCGTTCATGCCTTCAGCGTAGGATCGGGCCGGAGCGGCCGCTTGTAGATGTGCGACACGATCGACGCGCGACGATGCGGGCGGCTCCCCGCGGTGCCTGGGAGGGAGGCGGCATGGACGAGGATCGGCGGGGCATCCTGTATCCGCAGCGGCTCCCGGAGTTCCACCGCGTCGCTCCCCCGCCGCGGCTCGTCCACGCGGTGCGCTGGTTCTGGATCCCGGAGTGGTCCCTGCCCGAGGGCGTGAAGTCGCGCCAGGAGCTGCTGCCCTTCCCGGCCTGCAACCTCGTCGTCGAGCCCGAGGGCGTCTCGGCCGTCGGGCCCACCACCCGGGCTTCCGAGCGCGTGCTCATGGGTACGGGCTGGGCGGTCGGTGCGCGGCTGCGACCCGCTGCCGTGCCCGCGCTGGTGCCGGATCCGGCCGGCTGCCGCGACGGCGCGCGCCCGGTGCGGGATCCCGAGCTGCTCGCCGAGGCGACGGCGGCGATGACCGACCCGGCGGCTGCGGGCCCGGCGCGCCGGGAGCGCGCGGTGGAGGCGTTCTCACGCCGGCTGCTCGAACGCGTCCCGGAGCCCGGAGCCGACGGCGCCCTCGCGAACGAGCTCGCCGAGGCGCTCGCCGACCCCGCGGTCACCCGCGTCGACCAGCTGCCCGCGAGGCTCCACACCTCGGCGCGCACCCTGCAGCGGCTCGCCGAGCGCTTCTTCGGCCTCTCGCTGCACTCGATGATCCGCAGGCGCAGGCTGCAGGAGGGAGCGCAGCGCCTGCGCGAGGACCCGGAGCTCGGAATCGCCGCGCTCGCGAGCGAGCTCGGCTACGCCGATCACGCCCACTTCACCACGGACTTCAAGGCGCTGCTCGGCGTCACGCCGAGCGAGTACCGCGCACGGGCGGTGGGGCGCCGGCGCTGACCCGAATCCCGACCTCCAACCCGGACTCGGACCCGAACCCGAACCCATTGTGCGAGCATGATGCGTTCAGCGTGGATACTTCATGCGGTCTCGAACGATCGGCTCGGTTTCGGCGGAAAGGAGTGGGCGGGAACGGGCTCGGGAAGGAACGGGCGTGGGAAGGAGCGGAGAGAGCGGGCTGCGCGAGCACGAGCATGCGCGCTCAGACGAGCGGGTGGTCGGACGCGCAAACGGGCGAACGGGCGAACGGGCGAACGGGCGGGTGGTCGGACGCGCGGACGCGCAAACGCGCAAACGCGCAAACGGGCGAACGGGCGAACACGCGAACGGGCGGACCGCGCGGCCGCGCCTCAGACCGTCGGCTCGCCCAGCGAGAGCATGAGCCGGTTGGCCCAGTTGAAGAAGGCGCCCGCCTGGATCGCGTCGAGCAGCTCGAGCTCGTCGAGGCCCGCGCCCCGCAGCGCCTCGACCTCCGCCGAGCCGAAGCGCGACGGCGTCGCCGTGAGCGCCACCGTCGCGTCGATGAGCGCGTCCCACCGCGCGCCGAAGCGCGCGGTCACACCCTCGTCGAGCAGCCGCTGCACCTCGGCGCGGTCGGCGCCCTGCTCGGTCGCGAAGCGCGAGTGCACCGAGGCGCAGAACACGCAGCCGTTGAAGCGGGAGGCCGCGGCGGCGGCCAGCTCGCGCTCGGCGCGCGGCAGTCCGGCGTCCGTGTTGGTGAAGATGTCGAGGTCGGTGAGAGTGCGCTCGCGCAGCGCCTCGGGATCGCGCGCCAGCACGCGGAAGTACGGCATGTGCACGCGCTCCCGTTCCACGAGCGCCTCGTAGTGGCGCTCGGTGAACTCGGCCACCGGGAGCGGCTCGAGCCACGGCTTCCATCCCAGCGAGTCCTGCGTGAAGCGCGGCGGCTCGGCGACCCGCGGCGCCGGCGGCAGCTGCTCCGACGGTGCGCCGGCCCCGGTCGCGGCACCCGCGCCGCCGTCGGCGAGCCGTGCCTCGGCGGCGCGCGCGACCTCCGCGGCGAGCGCCTCCAGATCGCCGGCCGCGACCGCCGCGTCGCCGTCGGCGCGGCGCACGGCGTCGAGGCCGTGGACAACCCGCAGCTGGAAGGAGAGGAACGCGACGAGCTGCGAGATCGTGACGACGCCGGTGCTGCTCCAGCCGGCGTCGAGCAGCCGCTGCAGGTGCTCGCGCGCCGCGTCGCGGGGGTGCAGCACGAGCAGGTGGGCGTGCTCGAGCGCCGCGGCGAGCCGGTCTCCGAGCGCGTAGGCCGCCTCGACCGACGCCACGGTGTAGACGGGACCCTCGGTGCTCTCCGGCGCGTTCTCCGCGCGGAACGCCCCGTAGGGACCCGATCCCGCCGCCCGCTCGGCCTCGGCCACGATCAGGGGCTCGAGGCCCTCCCCGCCGCCGGTCTCGCGCAGCAGCGCGCCGTAGAACGCCACGGCGGCCGGCTGCTCGTGGAGGCGGGCCGCGAAGAGCGCGATGGCGGCGCGCTCCGGCAGCGTCACCTGCGAGTCCTCGACCGGCAGGAACAGCGCCTCGAAGCTGCCCTGCGCGTGGTCGTGGGCGTCGGGGCGGCGCCGGCGCGCGGCGTCGAGCGCGTCGCCCTCCGCGATCCCGGTGAGCGCGTCGATGATGTCGGTCTGGACGGTGGTGCCGGCGGTCATGGGGTTCCTGTTCTGCTTCCTGAGACCGAGGTCATCGTGCGAACCGGAGGGTTTCAGCGTCGATGATTCGCTCGGTTCGGAACAATGGGCTCGGTCTCGGGTGGAGGGAGGGGACGATGGGTGCGGGTGAGGGGGCGGGCGGGGACGGGTGGGGCGGGGCGGATGGGGCGGGGCGGGTGTCGGATCGGCTACACGGTCAGATCACCCAGTGCCCCGAGGTGAGCGACGCTCCCGGGATCGCCTCGATGAGGCGCTGCGTGTAGGGGTGCCGGGCGTCGCCGAAGACCTCATCGGTCACGCCGTGCTCGACCTGGCGGCCCCGCTGCAGCACCGAGACGGTGTCGGAGATCTGCCGCACGACGGCGAGGTCGTGCGAGATGAACACGTAGGTGAGGCCGAGGTCCTCCTGCAGCTGCGCGAGCAGCCGCAGGATCTGCGCCTGCACCGTCACGTCGAGCGCCGAGACGGCCTCGTCGAGCACCACAAGCTCGGGCTCCACGATGAGCGCCCGCGCGATGGCGACGCGCTGGCGCTGACCGCCCGAGAGCTCCCGGGGCTGCCGGTGCGCGAAGTCCGGCGGCAGGGCCACGAGCTCGAGGGCGCGCGCCACCCGCTCCGTCTGCTCGCTCCTCGCGCCGATCCGGAAGTTCTTCAGCGGCTCGGCGAGCGCCTGGCCGACGGAGAGGCGGGGATCGAGCGAGCCGTAGGGGTTCTGGTAGACCATCTGGGTGGTGCGGCGGAACTCGCGCAGGCCCCGGCCCCGCAGCTCGGTCACCTCGACCGCACCGGCGGTGTCGCCCTCGACTCCGACGCGCACGCTGCCCGAGGTGGGCTGCGAGAAGCCGGCGATCGCCCGGCCGGTGGTCGTCTTGCCCGAGCCGGACTCCCCCACGAGCGCGTGGGTGGTGCCGCGGGCCACGGTGAACGAGACGCCGTCGACGGCCACGAAGGTGTCGGCGCCGCGCCCGAACACCTGGCGCAGATCGCGCACCTCCACGAGAGGCGCGGGGAGGCGGGGGGCCGAGGAGCGGGGTGCGGACGCTGGATCCTGCGACTCTGGAGCGGTGGCTCCAGCAGCGGATCCGGTGAACGCTGACGCGTTCCCCTTGGAGGATCCGCTGCGCTCGCGCAGGATGACCGGGGAGGCGGGCTCGCCGGGGTGCTCGGCAGGAGCGGGCTCGCCGGGGACGACGGGGCGCGCACGATCGCCGATGGCGGCGCCGGGCACCGCCGTCTCGCGCGCGATCACGCGCCCGAACGACGGGGCGTCGTCCATCAGCTGCTTCGTGTACTCCGACTCGGGCTGCGCGAGCACCTGCGCGCTCGGCCCGGCCTCCTGCACCTCGCCGCCGCGCATCACCACGACGCTGTCGGCGCGATCCGCCGCCACCGCCAGGTCGTGCGTGATGAACAGCACGCCCGTGCCGGTCTCCTCCCGCAACCGGTCGATGAGGTCGAGCACGGTGCGCTGCACGGTCACGTCGAGCGCGCTCGTGGGCTCGTCGGCGATGATCAGCTCGGGATCGTTGGCGATCGCGGCCGCGATGAGCACGCGCTGGCGCATGCCGCCCGAGAACTCGTGCGGGTACTGCTTCGCGCGCCGGATCGGGTGGTCGATGCCCACGTGCTCGAGCAGGGCGTGCACGCGATCCTGCACCTCGGCGCGGCTCGGGCGGCCGTGGATGCGCAGCGACTCGCTGATGCTCCTGCCGACGGGCTGCACCGGGTTGAGCGAGTTGCCGGGATCCTGCGGGATCAGCCCGATGCAGCGGCCGCGCAGATCCTGCCAGCGGCGCTCGCGCAGACCCACCAGCTCGGTGGTGCCGAGACGGCGCTCGTTCAGGGTGATGCTGCCGCGCGCGATGCGCCCGTTCGAGGCGAGCAGGCCGATCACCGACTGCGCGACGGTGGTCTTGCCCGATCCCGACTCGCCGACGACCGCCGTCACCTTGCCGGCCTCGACCTCGAAGCTCACGCCGCGCACGGCGTCGACCGTGCCGCGCTTCGTGCGGTACTGCACCGCCAGATCGCGGATGCTCAGCAGCGGCGACTCGCTCATCGCTCCCCCTCCGCGTTGATGGCCTGACTCAGGCGGTTCGTCGCGATCACGACGACCGCCACCACGATGCCAGGCAGCGTGGTGAGCCACCACGCGGTGGCGACGTAGTTGCGGCCCTCGGCGATCAGCAGGCCCCACTCGGGCGTGGGCGGCGGTGCGCCGTAGCCGAGGAAGCCGAGCGTCGAGATCTGCAGGATCGCGGAGCCGAGCTGCAGGGCCGCGAGCGCGATCACCGGGGTGAGGGAGTTGGGCAGCACGTGGCGCCACAGCACGTTCCAGAAGGTGCCGCCGGAGCCGTAGGCCGCCTCGACGAATTCGCTCGCGCGCACGCTCACCACCTGGGAGCGCGACAGGCGCGCGAAGACCGCCACGGAGGTCACGCCGACGGCGATCGCGGCATTGGCGGTGCCGAAGCCCAGCAGGATCACGATGCTGAGCGAGAGCAGCAGCGTGGGGATCGCGAGCAGCACGTCGACCAGCCGCATGAGCGCCTCGTCGAGCCTGCCGCCCGTGGCGCCCGCGGTCACGCCGATGAGCGAGCCGAACACCAGCCCCACGGACACGGCGATGAGCGCCGCGGTGATGGACTGGGACGCCCCGTGCACCACCCGCGCGTACATGTCGCGGCCCGTCGCGTCGGTGCCGAACCAGTGCTCCGCGCTCGGCCCCTGCAGGGCGGCGCCCACCTGCGCGGTGGGGCTGACCGAGGTGAAGAGACCGGGCGCCACCGCCCACGCGAGCGCGACGAGCAGGATGAGCAGCGGCACGAGCACGCCCGGGCGCAGCGCGGCGCGCCAGGCGCTCGAGCGGCGCTCGCGGCGCGAGGGGCCCGCAGAGGGGCCGAGGGTCGCGGTCGAGGTGATCGCGGTCATCGGGTTCCTCCCGGGGTCTCCGCCGCGGGGGCGGTCGGATCGATCGCCGCCGTCGGCTCCGCAGCGGGCTCGGAGTCCGCGACGACCCCGGTCTCCGCGGCCGCGGCGGCCGCGGAACGACGCGCGGAGCGCCCGGATCCGCCGCTGCGCCGCAGCCGGGCGTCGAGCACGGGGTACAGCAGGTCGACCGCGAGGTTGATCGTGACGAACACCACCGTCGCGATCACCACGACGGCGAGCAGCACCGGCGTGTCGCGGTTCGCGACGGCCTGCGCGGTGAGGCTGCCGATCCCGACCCGCCCGAAGACGGCCTCGGTGACGATCGCACCGCCCACCAGCTCGCCGAAGAGCAGGCCGGCCATGGTCAGCGCGGGCAGCAGCGCGTTCGGGGCCACGTTGCGCCACAGCAGCCACGAGGTGCTCGCCCCGCGCGCCCGCACCACGTTCACGAAGGGCTGCTCGCGCACCTCGTCGATACTGCGCAGGAACACCTGCGCGAGCGGTGCGGCGATCGGGATCGTGAGCGTGAGGACGGGCAGGATCAGCGCCTGGGCCGGGCTCGCCCCGATCACGGGGATCAGGCCGAGCCTGAACGAGAACACCTGGATGAGCACGATGCCGATCCAGAAGACGGGCAGCGAGATGAAGAGCGGCGGCAGATTGCGGAAGAGGCGGCGCAGCCACAGGCCCTTGCCGTAGCTCGCGGTGAAGGCGATCACCACGGCGAGGAAGACCGCGGACACGAGCGCGATGCTCGCCAGAGCCAGCGTCGAGGGCAGCGCCTCGGCGATCAGCTCCGAGACCTTCGCGCCGCTCTGCACCGAGTATCCGAAGTCGCCGCGCAGGAACGCGCCGATCGACTCGAAGTAGCGCACCACGAGGGGCCGATCGATGCCGTACGACTCGCGGATCTCGGCGATCTGCTCCGCCGTGAGGCCGAGGTCGGGGCTGCCGTAGCGAGCCATCACGGCATCGCCCGGCAGCGCCGCGAGCAGAATGTAGGCACCGGTGTATGCGAGCGCGAGGACCAGGAAGGCCTGGCCTACGCGCCGCAGCAGCGCCCCCCTACTCATTTCTCGATGGTGACTTCATAGAACGAGGGGCGGCCGATCGACTCGGTCTTGAACCCCTTGACCCACGACTGCAGGCCGAACACCTGCGGCTCCTCGAAGAGGGGCAGCACGTAGGCGTTCTCCGCGATGTGCTGCTGCGCAGCGGCCGAGGCCTCCTGGCGCTCCTCGGTGGTGGGCACCGAGGCGATCTTGGCGAGCAGCTCGTCGAGCTCGGGATCGTAGAGGTCGCCGGTCTCGGCGTTGAGGTTCAGGGCCGCGTTGCGGTTGGCCGAGTAGAGCTGCGACTTCAGCACGTCGAAGTCGGCGCGGCCGACCATCGAGTGGTAGACCTGCACGGTGTCGATGTTGCGCTGGGCCTCGTCCTGGGCCACCTGGTCGCCCGCGAAGATCTCGACGCCGATGCCGATCTCGGCCAGCTGCTCCTGGATGAGCGTGACGACCTCCTTCGAGCGCGGCTGCGGCAGCGCCTCGTTGAAGGTGAGCACGAGCTTCTCGCCGTCCTTCTCGCGGATGCCGTCGGATCCCGGCGTCCAGCCGGCCTCGTCGAGCAGCTGCTTCGCGCGGTCCTGATCGAAGACGTAGTTCTCGGAGGTGTCGACGTAGCCGCGCGCGGTCTTGGCCAGGATGCCGGTGGCGAGCGGGTAGCTGTCGGTGAAGAGGGTGTCGACGATCTTCTGGCGGTCGATACCGGCGATGATCGCCTGGCGCACCTCGAGGTCCTCGAGCAGCGGGTGTCCGAAGCGGAGGTTCAGGCTGTTGTTCACGCCGTTGGTCGCAGCCGCCACCAGCTCGAGGCCGTCCGCCGCGAACTGCCCCTCGTCGGGCGCGGGGATGGTGCGGGCGATGTCCGCCTGGCCCGAGACGACGGTGCCGACGCGCACGCTGGCCTCGCCCGCGACGATGAAGTTCACGCCGTCGATGCGCGCGGCGCCCTGGTGCTCGCGCGACGGCGGAGCCCAGTCGTAGTCCTCGCGGGTCGTCAGCGACAGTTCGCTGCCGATCTTCTCGTCCTCGATCACGAAGGGACCGCTGCCGATGATCTCGGTCGCGTTGCCCGGACCGAACTCCTCGCCGGTGCGGTCGAGCGTCTCGTTCGAGAGCAGGCCGGAGTTGATGGTGGAGACCGCCTGCCCGAAGCCGGGCGACGGCGCCGAGAAGTGGAACTTGACCGTGTGCTCGTCGACGACCTCGCCGTGATCGTAGTTGTTGATCGCCTCCGAGACCGACAGTGCGCGATCCGGATCGCCCTTGCCGAAGAGGTCGATGTTCTTGACCACGTTCTCGGCGTCGAGCGGCGTGCCGTCCGAGTAGGTCACCCCCTCGCGCAGCGTGAAGGTGTACTCGGTGGCGTCCTCGTTCACCTCGGGCAGCTCCTCCGCGATCCAGGGCTCGAGCTCGAGGGTCTCGGGGTTCTGGTACAGCAGACGATCCGTGATCTGGTTGACCACGCCGCCGTTGGGGTAGAAGCCGGCGGCCGGCGGGTACAGCGTGATCCAGGTCTGGGGCTCGAGGTAGGTGAGGGTTCCTCCGGCAGAGGCGCCGGATCCGGAGTCTCCCCCGCCGTTCCCGCTCGCGGAGCAGCCGGTCATCGCGATCGCGACGGCGGCGAGTGCTCCGATCCAGGCGACACGGCGCTTGTTCATGTGGGGACTCCTTCGGGGTCTCTGTCCGCGGTGGGCATGCGGATGCGCGGCAATCCGAGCATCGAAGCTATTGTTATACGTGTCATAAGATACAAGAAAGCGCAGCTGTCACAGAACTTCATGGAATCCGCTCCGAGTCAGACCCGTCACCTCCGGTCATCCGCCTCCGTCCGATCCGCATCCGCGGCGTACCGCGGCGGGGCGCGCTCCTCCCCGCACCGAGCCTCGATCGCCCTGATCGGCGCCGGCCCGCGCGGCGCATCGCTCATCGAGCGCATCGGGGCGAACCTCGCCGCCGCTCCCGCGCCCGCGCCCGCGGAGATCGAACTGCACGTGATCGACGATGCGCAGTCGGGGGCCGGGCGCATCTGGCGCACCGATCAGACCCGAGAGCTGTGCATGAACACGCTCGCGCACGCCGTGACCCTCTTCACGGAGCCGGGGAGCTCGGTCGAGGGGCCCGTGCGCCCGGGGCCGACCCTCTACGAGTGGTGCCTGCTCGTGCAGCGCGACGGAGACCGATCCCCGCGGAGAGCCGCGGCCGCCGGCTCCGGCATCGCCGCCGCTCCCTCCGATCGATCCCCGCTCGCGGAGATCCCGGCGACGCACGTCGAGGCGTTCGAGGCGTTCCCGGTGCGGGACGGCCTCGCGCACGACTACCGCGACGAGCTCGCGCGCACGCTCCCCGACTCCCACCCGAGCCGTGCGCTCTACGGCGAGTACCTGAACTGGTGCTATCACCGCGCCGTCGCCGCGCTGCCCGCCGGCGTGCGCGTGATCCGGCACCGCGCACGCGCCGTCGGCGTCGAACGCGACGTCGAGGCGGGGGATCCGCGCGAGATCGTGCAGCTCTCGGACGGCGGCCGCGTCGCCGCCGACGCCGTCATCCTCGCCACGGGCTGGATGCCGCGCGCCGAGACCGCCGCCGAGCGCGGCATGGCCGCGGCGCTGGCACACCGCCCCGAGCTCACCTGGGTGCGGCCGGCGAGCCCGGTCGAGCAGGAGCTCGACGGCATCGCCCCCGGATCCCACGCGATCGTGCGGGGAATGGGCATGGGCTTCTTCGACACGATGGCGCTGCTGACGATCGGTCGCGGCGGTCGATTCGCCGAGGATCCGCACGCACCGGGCGGGCTTCGCTACGAGCCCTCGGGGCGCGAGCCGATCCTCCACGTCACCTCGCGGCGCGGCGTCCCGTTCCGCGCGAAGACCCTCTACGGAACGCTGCCGCCGAGCCCGGAGCAGCGCTTCGCGCGGGGCGTCGACTGGAGCGCGCTCCCCCGCCCCATCGATTTCGACCGGCAGCTGTGGCCCCGTGTCGTCGCCGACGCCTCCTTCGACTACACGGACGCGCTGCGACGCACGCGGCCCGGGGCGGTCACCGCGGAGCCGGAGGAGCTGCGCGCGGCGATCGCCGCCGCGCTCGAGGAGCTGACCGAGGGGTCCGCCGCCTCGGCCGACGGCGGCCCGGCCGATCTCTTCGAGGCTCCGGCCCGCATCGGAGCGGCCCTGGCGCCGTTCGTCCCGGATCCGTCGCTCCGTTTCGACTTCGCCGCGGAGATGCGACCCGTGGACCGGGCCTTCGCGACCCCCGACGACTTCGACGCCTGGGTGCGGGAGCGCGTGCTCGACGACCTGCGCGAGGCCGCACTCGGGCACGACAGCGCGCTCAAGGCGGGGCTGTGGTCGATCAGCGCGGCGCGCGGGGTCGCGGGAGCGCTGGGCGCGCTGGGCGGCTTCGACGCCGAGTCGCGCGCGTCGGGCCACGATCTGCTCATCGCGATCGGCGGCATGGTGGGGTCGGGACCGCCCGCCTTCCGCAACCGCCAGCTCGTGGCCCTCGCCGAGCAGGGCCTCGTGCGCTTCATCGGACCCGAGGCGCGCGTCGCGGTGGATGAGCGCGGCTTCACCGCGAGCTCCCCCGCGGTCGCGGGATCCGAGGTCGTCGCGCCCGCGCTCATCGACGCGTGGATGCACTTCCACAGCCTCGCCGAGACCGCCGATCCGCTCGCGCAGAGCCTCGTCGCCGCGGGCCGCGCGCGACCCTTCACCGTGCCGGCGCGGCGCGGCGCGCGAGCGACGACCGGCGCCTTCGACCTCGACGCTGCGACCGGGCTGCTGATCGGCGCCGACGGCTCCGTCGACGCGGCCGTGCACATCGCCGGGATCCCCGTCGACGAGGCCGTGCACGGCACGATCATCAGCCCGATGCCCGGCACCGATCCGCCCATGCTGCGCGAGACCGACCGCGTCGCGCGCAGCGCGATCCGCATCGCGGTCACCGCCCACGACACCAGGAGCAGCGCATGTCCGATCCCCGTCCCGTAGCCCTCATCACCGGGGCGTCCAGCGGCATGGGCCGCGAGATCGCGCGCGAGCTGTCGCGCACCCACCGCATCATCGCGGTCGGACGCGACGCCTCGCGGCTGAGCGCCGTCGCCGCCGAGACCGGCGGCGAGCCCTGGCGGTTCGACGTCACCGACGCCGAGGGGCTCGCCGAGCGCGTCGCCGGCCTCGACCGGCTCGACGTGCTCGTGCACGCGGCGGCGATCGCCCGCGCCCTGCGCGTCGACGACGCCGGCCCGCACGACTGGAGCACGCACTTCGCGGTCAACGTGACCGCCCCCGCGGTGCTCACGCGCCTCGCGCTCCCCCTGCTGCGCGCGGCCGGCGGCACGGTGGTCTTCATCGGCTCGGGGGCGAGCACCCGCCCCGTGCCGGGCAGCGCCGTCTACACGGCCACCAAGCATGCGCTGCGCGCCGTGGCCGACGTGCTGCGCATCGACGAGGAGCCGCACCGGGTGCGCGTGGTGACCCTGGCGCCGGGGCAGACGGACACCGAGATGCTGCGCGGTATGGTCCCCGCCGAGCACTACGCCCCCGAGCGCTACATCCGGCCCGAGTCGGTGGCGGGCACCGTGCGCTTCGTGGTCGACGCCCCCGCCGACGTGCAGATCACCGACATCGCGGTGCGCCCGCGGCAGGAGATCAACCGCATCTAGGGGTGGGGGACCCGCTCGCCCGCGGTGCTGCGGGACTCGCGGCTGAGCCGCGACGGCCACCACACCGCCGAGCCGATGTCGTACATGAGGGCCGGCACGAGCAGCGCGCGCACGACGAAGGTGTCGACGAGCACCCCGAAGGCGACGATGAACGCGATCTGCACGAGGAACAGGATCGGGATGACCGACAGTGCCGCGAAGGTGGCGGCGAGCACGAGCCCGGCCGAGGTGATGACCCCTCCGGTGACGGACAGGCCGCGCAGGATCCCCTCGCGCGTCCCGTGACGCAGCGCCTCCTCCCGGATCCGCGTCGCGAGGAAGATGTTGTAGTCGATGCCGAGCGCCACGAGGAAGACGAAGCCGTACAGCGGGACGGCGGGATCGGCGCCCGGGAATCCGAAGACGTGGTTGAACATCAGCGCCGAGACGCCGAGCGCGGTCCCGAAGGAGACGACCGTGGTGAGCACGAGGATCACCGGCGCGACCACCGATCGCAGCAGGAGCATCAGGATGACGAGGATCACCACGAGCACGACGGGGATGATGAGGGTCCGGTCGTGGATCGAGGCGTCATTGGTGTCGATGGCGGTGGCGGTGGCGCCCCCGACGAGCGCCGTGAGCCCGCCGTCCGCGAAGGTCTCCCGGAGCTCCCGCACGGTCTGCTCGGCCTCGGCGGAATCGGCCGCGGAGACGAGCGTGCCCTGGATGAGGACCTGCCCGTCGACGACGGTGGGCTCGGGCGCAGGGGTGCCGGGCGGGCCGATCGCCGTGATCCCGTCGGAGGTGACGGGGGCCGTGCCGGCCGGAGAGTCCGCGCTCAGAACGCTCGTGCCGTCGATGCCCGGGTGGGCGAGCAGCACGTCCGCGACCTCCTGGAGGTCGTCCCGGTGCGCGAGCACCGAGACCGGACTGCCCGAGCCGCCCGGGAAGTGCTCGCCCAGCGCCCGCTGGCCGTCGCGCGCCTCCGAAGCGCCGAGCACGAGCTCGGACTGCGCCACGCCCTGCGCCTGCAGCTGGGCGACCCCCGCGGCACCGGCGAGCAGCACGACGAGGGTCACCGCCCAGACGACCCTCGGGCGTCGGCTGATGAGGCGGCCGGCCCGATGCCAGAGGCCCGTGCGCGGCACCCCTCCCTCGGCGGCCACGGCCTCGGGCTCGTACACGGGGCGCTTCGGCCAGAACGCGGAGCGCCCGAACGCGAAGAGGATCGCCGGCAGCAGGGTGAGGGCCGAGAGCATCGCGAAGACGATGCCGATGGACGCGACGGGCCCGAGCGTGCTGTTCGACTTGAGGTCGCTGAGGAGCAGGCACAGCAGGCCGGCGATCACCGTGCCCCCGGAGGCGACGATCGGCTCGAACGAGCCCCGGACGGCGCGCAGGCTCGCCGCCCACTTGTCCTGCTGCACGCGGAGCTCCTCGCGGTAGCGGGCGACGTAGAGGAGCGAGTAGTCGGTGGCGGCGCCGATGACGAGGATGAAGAGGATGCCCTGCGTCTGCCCGCTCAACAGCAGTATCCCGGCCTTCGCCAGCCACCAGACGGCGAGGAGAGCGACGGTGAGCGCGAAGAGGCTGGTGGAGAGCACCGCGACGGGGAGGAGCAGGGATCGGTAGACGATGACGAGGATGACGAGCACCGCGAGCAGGGCGACGACGAGCAGGATGCCGTCGATGCCGGAGAAGGCCTCGACCAGGTCGGCCGTGAAGCCGGCGGGTCCCGTGACGAACGTCTCGACGCCCTCCGGAGCGGCCTCCCGCAGATGCCGCGACACCTCGGCCACGACGTCTCCGACCTCGGAGTCGGCGTCGATGGGCACGAACGCCTCGAGCGCGCGGCCGTCCTCGGACGGGATGAGCGGCGAGATCCCGTCCGCGACGCCGCCGACGCCGGGGAGCCCGTCGACGGCCTCCTGCACCCGGTCGATCTCGGACTCGGTCAGCGGGGTCGACGAGGTCACCACCACCACGGCGGGCAGCGCATCCGACTCGCTGAACTCCCGCAGCGCCTCCTGCACGCGCGTCGCGTCGGCCGACTCGGGGAGATAGGTGGTCTGATCGTTCGAGGAGACCTCGCTCACCTTGCCGAAGTAGGGCCCTCCGATGCCGGCGCCGACGAACCAGATCAGGATGAGCAGCGCGGGCAGCAGCACGCGCACGGCTCTCGGCGGGCGGGGACCGATGCGGGATCGCTCCGCGGGGCCGGTGGCGGAGTGAGGGGTGCGTGCGTTCATGACGTGAGGCTCCAGAACAGGATCATGATGAGGGTGACGAGGAAGCCGGAGAGGTAGTTCAGCCGGATGAAGCGGCGCCAGGCGCGATTCGTGCGCGCTGAATCCGCGTCGGAGACGCTCGCGTACGGAAGGCAGATGAGCAGATACGGCAGGGCGACGATCCCCGCGAGCGGACCGGGCCACGGCACGGCGAGCATGATCGCGCCCGCCGCGATCCAGAGCAGCAGCGCGAGGCGCACCGTCCTCCGGGCCCCGATCGCGGTCGCGATCGATCCGATTCCCGCCGCTCGGTCGGGAAGGATGTCCTGCACTGCACCGAACGCGTGGGCCGCCACGCCCCAGACGAAGAACGCGATCAGCGTCAGGACGAGCCCGAGGTCGATCCGCGCCCCCGCGAGCGCGAGGCCGACGAGTGCGGGACTCACGAAGTGCGTGCTCGAGGTGACCGAGTCGAGCAGGGGCCGCTCCTTGAACCTGAGGCCCGGCGCCGAGTAGGCCGCGAGAGCGAAGCTGCTCAGACCGATCGCAGCCGTGGAGAGGAGGTTCCCGGACGCGACCATCACCGCGAGGAAGGGTGCGTTCGAGGCCGCCGCGAGCCAGATCAGCGGCCGATGGCACTCCGGCGGGAGGAGAGCGCCCTCGATGCCCCCCTTGCGCGGATTCCGCACGTCCGACGCGTAGTCGAACACGTCGTTGATGCCGTACATGGCCAGGTTGTAGGGCACCAGGTAGTAGATCGTCCCCACGACGAGCAGCCAGTCGACCTCCCGGGTCGTGAGCAGCATCGCCGCGGCGAACGGGAACGCGGTGTTGACCCAGCTGACCGGTCGCGACGCCACCCAGGCGTGGCGGAGCAGGCGCCGCATCGGCACGCCGCCCGGGCGCGTGAGCAGCGCCCAGAGCGCCGGGAGCGCGAGCACCGCGGCGACCGGATACGCGAAGTCCTCCAGTGGCGCCAGGCCGATGCGCAGACCCGAGATGAGATCGGGCGCGTAGGAGAAGAGTCCGGACGCGATCATGACGCTGTCGAAGACCGCGGTGAGCACGAGCAGTGCGACGCCGGCGAGCGCGACCGCCGGCCACGCGGGGCCGCCGCCCGCGCGCCGCACGAGCGCGATCCCCGCCGCGGCCGCGGCCGCCAGGAATCCCGCGGACAGGAGCGCGTAGGTCACGATCCGCCCCGCTTCCGCCGCCGCGCCCACCGGCCGAGCAGGCGCTCGGACCCGGTGTAGAGCACCATGGTGCACAGCACGAGGAAGACGAGGAACACCGGCTCCTCGAGCGGCATCTCCGGTGCGAGCAGCACCCCCGAGGCGATCGCCCCCGGGCCGTGCAGGAAGATCCCGCTCGCGATCCCCGCCGCATCCCACAGCAGCAGGAAGGCCGTACCTGCGAGCGTCACCAGCGCCGCCGCTGCGGCGTCCCTCCAGAAGAACAGCCGGAAGCGCCAGTCGAGCAGCAGCATGCACCCGATCCCGGCGAGCAGGCTCGCGGGATAGACGAGGGAGATCATCGACGCGCCTCCGCGACGGGCGCCGCGGACGGCACGAGCGGTCCGGGCGAGTGGTCTCCGCGGATGCGCTTCACGACCAGCTCTGCGCTGATGAGGCACATCGGCACGCCCACGCCCGGAGCGGTGGTGGCCCCCGCGTAGTAGAGGCCCGCCACGCGCTCGGACTGATTCTGGGGGCGGAAGAGCGCGCTCTGCCGCAGCACGTGCGACGGGCCGAGCATGCCGCCCCTCCAGGACGAGTAGTCGGCGGCGAAGTCCGCGGGGCCGATCGTGTGGCGCACGACGACCCTGCTGCGCAGATCGGGGATCCCCGCCCAGCGCTCGATCTGCTCCAGTGCGGCGTCCGCGACGCGCTCGACGGCAGGATCCCCGGCGCCGTCCGGTCCCCCGGCGCCGATGTCGGTGTCGGCCGGCACCGGGATGAGCACGAAGAGGTTCTCGTGACCCTCCGGGGCCACCCCCGGGTCCGTCGCGCTCGGCCGGCAGACGTAGAGCGAGGCCGGATCGGGGATGCGCGGAGACGGCCCGAAGATGTCGTCGAAGTTGTTCCGCCAGTCCCGAGCGAAGAACAGCGAGTGATGCTCGAGCTCGGGCACCCCGCCCTCGACGCCGAGGAGCAGGATGACCGCGCCGGGGCCGCTCTCCACGCCCCGCCACCAGTGCTCCGGGAAGCTGCGGGCCTCGGGCGGGAGCAGTGCGGTCTCGGTGTGGTGCAGGTCGGCTCCCGAGACCACGACATTGGCGTGCTCGATGTGCTCGGATCCCTCGCGATCGCGCCACCGCACCCCGCTGGCGCTGAGGCGGCCGTCGGACTTCCGGGTCAGGATCGCCGAGACCTCCGCCTCCGTCGAGATCCGCACCCCGGCCTCGCGAGCCAGCGCCTCGAGGCGCTCGACGAGACCCCAGAAGCCGCCCATGGGGTACTGCACGCCCGCATCGAGATCGAGCGCGCTCATGAGGTGGTACATCGCGGGCGCCCGGCCGGGATCGGTCCCGAGGAACACGGCCGGATAACCGAGCACCTGACGCAGTATCGGGTCGTCGAATCTCCGGGAGACGAAGCGTTCGAGCGGCGTGCCGAGCAGCGCTGCGATCCGGGGCAGGGCCCGCAGCACCGGCGGAGCCAGCAGGGACCGCAGGCGTGTGAAGGGGTTGTAGAGGAAGAAGCGCTCGGCCAGCTCGGAGGCCCGCCTCGCCGATCGCAGATACGCGCGCAGCCTCGGCCCGCTTCCCGGCTCCACGGCGTCGAAGCAGGCGATCACCTGCTCGGCGCCGTGCGGGACGGTGAGCGTGCGGCCCTCGGACGCGGGGCCCGGCTCGCCGAACACCCGGTACCCGGGGTCCAGCATGCGCAGATCGAGCTGCTCGTCCGTCGACGTGCCCAGCATCTCGAAGAAGTGGTCGAAAACCCCGGGCATGAGGTACCAGGACGGGCCGGTGTCGAAGCGGAATCCCTCGCGCTCGAGCGTCCCGGCGCGGCCCCCCACCCGGCCGTTGCGCTCGAACAGGTGCACCCGGTGCCCCTCGCGCGCGAGCAGCGCGGCCGTCGCGAGGCCGGCGACGCCCCCTCCGATCACGACGGTGCTCGTCATGCCGCGACCTCCTTCGAGGAGGGCCTCGGCAGATCGAGCAGCGACCGCAGGGCCAGCAGCGCCTTCGTCGGGGTGCCGACGCGCACGCGCCGCCGCGGCAGCAGCTCGGCCGGCGTTCGGGCGATGCGATCCGTCAGCTCCGCGAAGAGCCGCAGGGCGCACCCCACCGCGATGCGGGCGTCGCGGGGCAGCAGCGGCAGCGTCGCGGCGGCGTCGGCCAGCTGCGCTCGCACCGTTGCGATCCAGTGCGCCTGCGTCTCGGGATCCATCGCCTCGCCCGTCCCGAGGTAGTCGCGCCCCAGTCGATCGCGATCATCGCCGAGGTCCCGGAGGAAGTTGACGTTCTGGAACGCCGCTCCGAGGCGCCGCGCGCCGTGCTCCAGCGCGGCGACCTCATGCTCCGTGCGCGATTCCTCCCGCAGGAACACCCGCAGGCACATGAGGCCGACCACCTCGGCCGAGCCGTACACGTAGCGGTCGTGGCTCCCCGCTCCGGCTCCGCGCGCCTCCGCGCGCTCGGGCGAGAGCCCGCGCCCGTCCGGGTGCTCCGCACGGAGGTCCATGCGCATCGAGGCGAAGAACGGCGCGGTGAGATCGGCATCGATGCCGGCGGCGCGCGCCGTGACGGCGAAGGCCTGCACGACCGGGTTGCTGCTGTACCCGCATCTCGTCGCGCCCTCGGTCTCGCGCTCGAGCCGGCACAGCAGGTCGAGCTGGACCTCGGGCGGCAGGCCCGCTCCCTCGGCGGCTCCATCGACCAGCTCGTCGGCGACGCGCACCAGCGCGTAGATGTTGCGGATGTGCACCCGATGCCTCGGTCCGAGCAGTCTGGTCGCCATCCCGAACGACGAGGAGTATGCGCCGATGATCTGCTCCGCGGCACGTTCCGAGGCGCGGGAGTATCTGGGGAGCGGCGCGAGATGCTCGAGGCCGGCCATCAGAATCGCCTCGCTTCGAGGGTCTCCACGAGCTGGAGCAGGTGGTCGACCAACCGCACGGGTACGGCGGAGTCGACTGCCGACACGAGTTCGAGGGCGGCGCGCAGGTGCTCGTCGACGAGCGATCGGATGAAGTCCTCGGCGCCGCAGCTCGCCAGCAGCTCGCGGATCGCGCGCCCGTCGTCCTCGGCGAAGTCGGCTGCGCCGAACCGGGACTCGATGCCGGGCCAGACGCTGGTCATCCGCGCGTACGCGATGATCGCGGTCTCCTTGCCCTCGCGGAAGTCCGAGAACGGGTCCTTGCCGTGCTCCGCGCTCGGGGAGAACGCCGAGAGCAGATCGTCCTGCAACTGGAACGCCACGCCGAGGCGCCGCGCGATCGCCGCGATCGCGGCCTCCGCGCGGGGTCCGGCCTCGGCGAGCACCGCCGCCGCCCGCAGTGGCAGCTCGAAGGTGTAGGTCGCGGTCTTGAGCCGCGTCATCTCGAGCACCGCGCTCATCTCGGCGGGCATGACCCCGTCGCTCAATCCCACGTCCGCGTGCTCGCCGGCGATCGACTCCGTGATCGCGTGATCGAGCAGTTCGAGCAGTCGCAACCGGAGCCCTTCGGGGAGCGGCTCCCGCGCGAACACCTGGTGCGCGAGGGCGAGCATCGCATCTCCCACCAGGATCCCGTTGCTACGGGCCCAGTGCAGATGGTTCCGCGGTCCTCCTCCGGCCGGAAGCCCGCGGTCGGCGACCGCCGACTCCTGCTGCAGGAAGAGCTCCCCGATCAGGTTCGGGGTCCCGCGCCGCAGCAGATCCTCGTCGATCACGTCGTCGTGGAGCAGGAATGAGAAGTGCAGGATCTCCACCGCCGCGGCGATCCGCAGTGCCGACCTCCTCCGAGCGGAGTCGCGGCTCGCGTCTCCGCCGAGAGCGTCGAACGCGTCGAGGAGGAGCCTCGGCCGCAGGAGCTTTCCTCCCTGCGCGCACCGCGACGCGCATTCCCACAGCTCGGCGAAGGAGGGGCCGTAGGCGGCGGCGCGGCTCGCGCGTCCATCGAGCAGCGCGCGGATCTCCAGGCCGATCTCGCGCCCGGTGTCGGCCCGGATCGGCGGTGCCGCGTTCGCGGGAGGCTCGAGCGGCGCGAGTTGCGGATCCGCGGTTCGTCGGTCGACGGCCATCGAAACCTCCTCTGGTAATACAATCAACTAGAGTTAATATTATCCATACACGCCTTATTATCCAGAAAGATACTATCTACCGCTCCGGTTGAGCAACCTTAGGATGGTGGAGTGAAGAAGAGCGAGGAGTCGTCGGGGGCGGACCCCATCGCGTCGAACCTCTATGCCTTCAGCGAGTCGAGCGCGCCCGCGCAGCTCGCCGAGACGCCCCACCTCACCCAGCAGGATCTCGCCGAGATCAGCGAGCTCATGAACTCCCTCGCCCGGCTCCGCGAGGCGGAGCTCCTGCTCTCCGAGGCCTCCAGGAAGTACATGCGCCTGAGCACTCAGGACATGCGCGCACTGCACTATCTGATCGTCGCCAAGCGTCAGGGGCGCATGGTGACCCCGAGCATGATCGCCGCCCACCTGCGCATCTCGGCAGCTTCGACGACGAAACTCCTCAGCCGGCTCGAGAAGGGCGGGCACATCGTGCGGCACATCCACCCGTCGGACCGACGCGCGTTCGTCATCGAGGTCACGCCGGAGACCCAGGCCTCCGCCCAGGAGACGGTCGGCCAGCACCAGGCTCGGCGCTTCTCGTCGGCGGCGCGGCTGACCAGCGACGAGCGAGCGGTGGTCACGCGCTTCCTGGACGACATGACCGAGCAGATCTCCCTCAAGAACGCCCGGTGGGCGCAGGAGCCCGAGACGCCGTAGCGGCAGGGCGGGCCGCATGAGGCCGCCCACCGGCCCCGGCCTCCGGCACACCACAGCGCGAGCGGAACGCAATCCGAAGACTCGGTGTAGAAATGGAGCGGCTCTGGGCCCCCCGCATTCCTATGATTGACGCATGACATATCCGCCTGCAGCGTGGTACGAGGATCCCGAGGACCGGTTCACGCTCCGCTACTGGGACGGATCGGCCTGGACCGAGCACACCGCTCCCCACCACCAGGCTCTCGCGCTGGCCCACAGCACCCGGCTGGCGGAGCAGCGTGCGGCCGGCGAGGCGCAGAAGCAGGCCGCGAAGGATCAGAAGCTCGCGGCCCGATCCGCGAAGATCGAGAGCCGTGAGGCCGAGACCGCCCGGAAGCGAGGGCGTCACGAACAGGCGAGGAGCGAGAAGGCGGAGTCGAAGGCGCTGAAGGCCCAGGCGGTCGCGGCCTCGCTCGAGGAATCCCGGCGGCTCCAGGCGGAGGCGGAGGCGAAGGAGGAGGAGCTCTGGGGAGATTCCGTCCATCTCGGCAGCCCGATCCGACCCGCCGCGATGAGGTCGCTCCTCGCCCATTGCGTCGGCGACGAACGCCCCTGGCTCACGATCCACTCCTCGTTCGCGGGAGTGCTCGCCGCCTTCGAGGATCGCCTGGTGATCATCAAGACCGGGGCGATGACGGGACTCGGGGCCGGGGCGCTCGGCGGCGGGCGCCACACGACGTTCTTCTACTCCGACATCACGGGCATCGAGTACAACGCGCAGATCCTGACCGGCGTACTCGAGATCCTCACGCCCAGCTACCAGGGCACTGCGAACCAGGACTACTGGCGCGGCGCAGGCAGGAGCACCAACGCCAACACGGGCAACCCGTTCACCCTGTCCAACACTCTTCCGCTGAACAAGAGCGAGTATGCGGCGGCCTCCGAGCAGATCAACGAGCTCCGTCGTCGCGTTGCGCACTGGAAACGACCTCACCATCAGGTCGCAGCACCCCAGCTCTCCATAGCCGAGGAGATCGAGCGGCTCGTCAAGCTCCGAGACGCACAGGCCATCAGCGAGGAGGAGTTCCTGGGTTTCAAAGCCCATCTCCTCGGGAAACGGGAGTGACCGTTCCCGACTCGCGCGAGCGCGGTCGGCCGGAGGCGTTCGCCCTGCGCGACGGAGGCCCGGGACGCCGGAGCGAGGGCGTCGGAGCGCACGACGAGGCTTACCTCAGCCGCTCACCGGCGGCCGGCCGCCGGCCCCGGCAACGGGGGACAGCAGGCACAGAAGCGAAAGCCGCCCCGCCCAGGAGAGGCAGGACGGCTTCAGCCACGGGTTACTTCTGGTCCCGGTGGCGCACAAGCAGTGCACCACCGACTACCGCAGCAGCGATGATGCCGCTCGTCGTGACCGCCGCCCCAAAAATGGTACGCCCGAGAGTCGCCGAGGTGCAGGCATCCATATCGACGATGTCGCCCTCACAGGCCCGGTAGGAAGCAGGGATATCTGCTACTACGAGGCCCCATGCAACGATGGCGACAATCAAGACGGCTGCACAAGCAACCGCCAGGTTGAAGATCTTCATCAGTCCGTGGTCCCTTTCATTCACCATCACGAGCACACATAGCGACCGTTGGGCTTATAGGCGGTCAGCACACCACTCATCGTCGTCTTCGTCTTCAACTTTGGCGCCACTCCGGATGTTTGAACCCGCTTCACCTGGTACGTAGTCTTGTTGGCACCGGCATACAGGGTCACCGTTCCCGGCCCCTTTGCAAGCTTGCAAGTAACAGATACCGATTGAGTCTCCCCCACTGTGATACCCAGCGAGCTTCCCACACTTGCGGCCGAGAGGTCCAAAGCGCCCTGGACAGAAGCGGTCACGCCGTAGGTCTTCCCGATATCGCAGCCCTTGAGCCGCGAGGTCGACGTACACGCGTTGAGCTTTTTCCATTTGGCGACTGAACCATGATTGTTCACGTTCACGACCGTACGTTTCACCGCGTTGATGTATGTCGCCGGGTCGGCAACAACTGGGAAATCGGCCTCTCTGAGGCGAGATGTGTCCACAACCTGTCGCACCTCCTGACCGACTACGACAAAGTGCGTCGGGACCGGTTTGTTCGCGGAGTCCTTCGCCCATGGCGCGAGCAGTCCGCCGATTTCCTCGCCCATGGCATCTCGGATCAGGATCCCACCATCGTCCGCCAAGGAGAGCACCGCACCGGACGCACCGCTGACGGATATCGAGAACTCGTCCGGTGACTCCGGTGAGTCGAGAACATACAGGCCTCGAAAGTGCCGGTCCACGAATTGCGGCACGATTGACGCATCATCCCCTGCTTCGAAGGACAGGAGCTCGCCACTCTTCTCTCCTTCTAGTGGGCCCGATACGTCTTCAAATGAGATGCTGAATCCTGGGTTTCCGTCGGCCGAGAATGACACCGAGCCAGTTTCGTCGATCTTGATCTCGGTCCCGGTGGAATCGTCTGTTGTGAATGATGCCTCATCCAGGCTGCTCAGAGAGCCTGTAAGCGCCGAGGTTCCTTGATCATCTTCCACAGAAGAGAGTGCGGCGCCGAGGTCCTCTTCGGGATCGAGGTGAAACGCTGGCGTCCGCTCAGAGATCATTGGTTTCAATGGTTGGGATGCTGAAAACTCAAGAACCGCAGGTCCTTGAGTTTCTCTCTGCTCAGGCGCTTCAAGCGCGTGAGCAGATGAGCCGATCAACAACGCCCCGACACCAATAGGGATACTGCCAAGAGCTGGGAGGTCCTTCTCATACTTCTCACTTCTTCGGGATGAATAGAAATCACCCCCCCCCCAGGAAGTCATAGTATTCACTCAGGGATTTTCAACCAAGCACCGATATTGGCTCCTTCCCCGTTCAGTGCCTGCTCGCCCCATCGGCGCCAGCATGTCGGAAATTGCCGAAGCGGGTCGCTCTCCGGCGTGGGCTTGCGCACTGTGCAGCGAGGTAGAGCGCCAGGCCACCTCTGGACGCTGCGAACGCGAAAAGGTCCGCAAGCAGTTCGAACGCTCCGATCTCCCTGGCCAGCGGCGGCGTTCGTAGTTGCACACGCCTTGCGGCGGCTGTCGAAGCGCTGCCGGCGCCAGGCTGAAGGAATGACGAAGGCCCCGTCGTCCCGGTGTTCACCAGGGCGGTCGGGGCCTTCGGCTGTTGTTCGACTGGCGGAGACGGGGGGATTTGAACCCCCGGTCAGGTTTTAGCCCGACCCTTCATTAGCAGTGAAGTCCGTTCGGCCGCTCCGGCACGTCTCCATACGCGAACAACGTCATCCATTCTAACCGGACGACCCGCTCCGCAGGAAATCGTGGCGCCCGCCCGCGCGACGCACCCGGCGCACGGGATGCACGCGCGATCCGCGCTCGAAGCGTCAGAAGACGGTGCGTCCGGCCGAGCAGGTCGCGGTGTTCGCATCCTGCCCCGTGATGCCCTCCGGCAGCAGCACCGCCCCGTTCTCGTCGGTGGCCGGCGTCTCGGTCGTCTCGGTCTCGACGGGCGCATTCGGATCGACCGGGACCTCGGCGTTCGGATCCTCGACCGGAGCCGCCGGATCCTCCGCCGTCGCCTCGCCCTCCTTGACCACACCCTCGCCGGTGCCGGTCACCGAGAACGGCTGACCGCTCTGGATCACCTCGAAGAGCACC
Organism: Leucobacter sp.; assembly: GCF_053528595.1. NCBI lineage: Bacteria > Bacillati > Actinomycetota > Actinomycetes > Micrococcales > Microbacteriaceae > Leucobacter > Leucobacter sp. Next base: position 39,462 of record NZ_JAIVPF010000068.1, read on the forward strand.
TGGGCGTTGACGTAGTCGGGGGTGAGGCGCCCCTCCTGATAGGGGTGCGTGGACGACGGGTACTGCACGAAGTTGATGCGGTCGAGGTCGATGTCCTTCACGGTGCCGGCGACGGCCTGCATGAACTGCACGCTGGCCATGCTGCTGGAGAGGGTCATGTTGTCGACGCCGGCCTTCGCGAGCCCGTACACCTTCACCGGGTCGGAGAGCGTGTCGGCGCTCTTCAGCTTCCGCACGAGCGCCGACATGTAGACCTGCTGATTGCTGATCCGGCTCGTGTCGCCGCCGTCGCCCACGCCGTGCCGGGTGCGCAGGAACTGCAGCGCGTCCGAGCCCTTCAGGGTGTTCTCCCCGGCGGGGAGGTCGAGCCCGGTGTGCTCGTCGACGATGGGCTGCGTGAGGCAGACGTCGACGCCGCCGATGGCGTTGGAGATCCCGATCACGCCGTCGAAGGTGACGAGACCCGCGTAGGGGATGCTCATCCCGGTGAGCTCCTCGATCGTGCGCACGGTGCACGGCAGACCGCCGTACATCATGGTGCTGTTGAGCTGCTGCTCGCTCATCGCCGGGTAGTAGTCGGGCTGGCCGTCCTCGCTGGGGCAGCTCGGGATCGGGAGCATGAGGTCGCGGGGGAAGCTCACGACGGTGGCGTTCTGATGGTCTGCGGAGACGTGCAGCATGAGGGTCACGTCGTTGAGCTCGCCCTCCTCGCCGTCCTGGTAGCTCTGGCCCTCGCGCGAGTCGGAGCCCACGAGCAGGATCGTCAGCGCTCCGTCGATGGACTGGTCGCCCGCTCCGACCGCGTCGGCGCTGGGCCCGAGCTCGACCGTGCGCACGTCGGAGACCAGCCCCCACAGCGCGTAGGTGACGGTCGCGACCCCGCTCAGCGCGACCACGATCGCGGTGGTGAGCAGCACGCGCAGGGCGTTGCCCCAGGCGCTGGAACGGCGCAGCCTGCCGTGACGCACCGAGGTGGAGCGGTCCGCCCCTGCAGCGAGTTTCTTGGCCATTCAGCTTCCCGTGATTCCTGCGAGCCGCGACGGCCGCGCTCGACGATGACGCTTCAATCTACCCGAGGCTACTGTGTGCGTCCTTGGAGCCCTCGCGCGGCGGAGGCGCCGATCGGGGCGGGATCCGGGGCGCCGGCCCCGCGGTGCATCGGCGAGGCGCGGCGCAGGTCAGACGGAGGTCAGCGACGCGCGGTTCCTCGTCACCCATCGCCAGAGCTCGTCGCGGTTCTCGATGCCGAGCTTCGCGAAGACGTTGGAGAGGTGGGTCTCGACGGTGCGCACCGAGATGTACAGCCGCTCCGCGATGAAGCGGCTCGTGTGCCCCAGGGCCGCCAGCAGCACGACCTCGCGCTCCCGCGCGGTGAGCCCCGGGGCGGGCGGCAGCGGCAGCCAGACGCCGAGATCGGCGAGCAGCCGCACCTCGGGCTCGTCGCTGTCGGCCGGGGTGAACCCGGGCTGCGCGGCGATGCGCTCGATGTGCGCGGCGAAGGCGTCCCCGACGGTCGGATCGATCCCCGCGGCGATGCCCTCGGCCCGCGCCCGGAGCGCGTCGGACGGTGCGCGCGTCTCGAACGCGATCGCGTGCAGCGCCTGCAGCTCGATCAGCGTCAGCCCCTCGGCCCGCGCCCAATCCGCGATGCGCTCGGCCTCGGCGGGCGCATCCGCGCACCGCAGCCATTGACGCGCGCGCAGCGCGAGGATCGCGCCGTGCCCGCCGAGGGCCCGGGCGATGCCGGGCCGCGGCGACTCCGAGGCCCGAATCGCACGCAGCGCAGCCTCCCGCTCTCCGAGCACCGCGAGCGCCAGCGCGAGCGCAGCCTGGACGAGCGGCTCCAGGCCGTACCGATCGCGGCGCGCGAAGCGATCCACCAGCCGTTCCGCACTCTCGACGACGTCTCCCCAGCGGCCCTCCTGCACTCCGAGCAGCACGGCTCCCACCTCGACCAGTCCCGAATAGCGGGCCTCGGCGTGCGTGTCGGCGTAGGCCTCCTCGACGAGTTCGTCGAGGACCTGTCGCGCCGTCTCGCTGCTGCCGCTGCCCCAGTACCCGAGCAGCCAGCAGAAGCCCTGGAGGTCGACGTGGTCGGTGCGCGAGCGGGTGCCGAGGCGGCTGAGGCGGCGCGCGCTCTCCGCACTCGCGACGGCGCAGTGCAGGGCCCCCTGCTGCTCGAGGATCAGCGCCTGCACGGCCCGCGCCGGCGATCGCACCCACTCGACCCCGAGGTCGGGGGACAGCTCGGGCTCCGGTGCGGCTTCGGCCGCGGCCCGGATGCGGCCCGAGCAGGCGAGCAGGAGGACCCGCGTACTGCGGACCATCTCCAGGGCCACGGGATCCTCGGCCCGCTCCGCGTCCCGGTCGAGCCGGTCGAGCGCGAGCAGCGCCTGGCCCACCTCCTCGCCGTCCCACACCAGCTGACGGATCAGCGCGGTGCGCAGGGCGATGCAGAGCCGCACTCCCACCGATGCCGACCGCTCGGCCTCGTCGAGGATGCCGTCGATCACCCGCATCGTGCCGCGCAGGGCGACGTCGTCCCCCAGCAGGCTCGCGATCCGGAACGCCCGCAGCGCAGCGGCTCCGGCCTGCGCCGTCTCCGCCTCCGGGTGCACCGCGGTGGCCATCGCGAGACGCAGGATCACCCGGGGGTCGCCGTGACGCGCGGTGAGCTCGAACGCCGTCCAGAGCCACGACAGCGGGATGTCCCTGCCGCCCTCCAGCCCGAAGGCCACGAGGCGCATCAGCCGGTCCGGCATGTGCGTGGGATCCACGCCGCCGCGGTCCTCGTCGAGGGCGCGGAAGATCCGGTCGTTGAGCTGGATGCGCCGCACCGGCGACATCCGCGTCCGCAGCGAGGCGGCGAGCAGGGTGTGCCCCAGCACCAGCGACAGGCCGCCGTCGTGCATGTGCGACGTCACGAGCCCGCGCTCGAACAGCCGCGACAGGCACCCGGCGTCGAGGCTGCGCAGCAGCGCCGTCTCGGCCACCGGCTCCGCCAGCGCGATGATCTCGAGGACGTCGACCTCCCGCTGGCTGCAGGCGTCGGTGATGAGCTCGGCGAACTCGCCGGGCACGTAGTCCTCGTCGGAGGACACCCAGGCGGTGCCCCGGTTGCGGTGCACCGCGCCCGTCCGGTCGCTCGCGAGGGCGAGCACCGAGAGCGCATGACGGTTGCCGTCGGATGCCTGGTACCAGCGGTGCAGGGTCTCCGCCTCGATCCGCTCCACCCCGAGCAGCGAGGCGAGGTACGCCTCGCTCTCCCCGCGGTCGAGCGGCCCGACCGAGACCAGACGGCCGTTCGAGCCGCGGCACAGCCGTTCCACCTCGCTCGTCAGGTGCTTCGCGGTCGCGATGATCCGCACGCGGCGGGCCCGCGCGAGATGGATGAGGTGGGTGAGGATCTGCGCGTCGAGGGGCGAGTACTCGTCGATGTCCGGTGCGACGAGGATCATCTCGCGCCCCTCGACTCGACGCTCGAACTGCTCCAGGACGCGGTGCGACAGCTCCACGGGATTCTGCTCGCCGTCGAGCACCCGGCAGTCGCCGGCGAAGACCGACACGACCCCGCTCGAGGCGTGCGGGGGATGGGGCAGCACCAGCACTTCGGTGCCGCTGAGACGTTCGTGCAGTTCATCGGCCGCTTGCACGGCCAGGAACGCTTTTCCGTTCCCCTGCTCTCCGATGAGCACGGTGACTGACGCCGGAGAATCGGCAGCGGTGATCACGCGTTCAAGCCGTTGCGGACCCGCTCCTGCCGTTCGATCTCGGCGTCCCTTGTCGTCGTGCGAGCCGCCACTCCCACGACGGGACCCGACAGGCATCTTGGTTCCCTCCTGCTTCCCTCGCCCCCCGACTCCCCCTCAGGCAGATTCTCACCCCGCCCTAGCTAAATAGCAAGCGATTCTCAGACTTCAGTCATAGGTGAACGGCGTGTTGCCTGGACAAAGATCCAGTTCATCTATAACGAAAGTCCAGGTCCTGGCAGACGTTCGTCGTCCCGCTACGCTAGAGCCATGCGCATCGCCACCTGGAACGTCAACTCGATCCGCACCCGTTTCGGCCGTGTCGTCGACTGGATGGTGCGCGAGGACATCGACGTCCTGGCCATGCAGGAGATCAAGTGCCGGCCCGAGCAGTTCCCCGTCGACGCGTTCGCGCAGGAGGGATACGAGCTCGAGATCCACGGGCTGAACCAGTGGAACGGCGTGGCGTTCGCGAGCCGCCACGAGATGACCGACGTCGCGCGCTCCTTCACGGGCATGCCGGGCTTCGGCAAGCCCGTGAACGGCCAGGAGGCGGTGCAGGGCACCGGCGCCAACGGGCTGCCGGCCGAGGCCCGCGCGCTCGGGGTGACCGTGGGCGACCTCCGGCTGTGGAGCCTCTACGTGCCGAACGGCCGGGCGCTCGGCGACCCCCACTTCGACTACAAGCTCGCGTGGCTCGAGGCGCTGCGGCGCGACGCCGAGGCATGGCTCGAGGAGGATCCGGATCTGCCGCTCGCGCTGATGGGCGACTGGAACATCGCCCCGTTCGACGGCGACATGGCCGACCCCTCGTTCGTCGTGGGCGAGTCCACCCACGTCTCCCCGGAGGAGCGGTCGATGTTCGCGTCGTTCTCGCCGACGGTCGAGGACGTCGTTCGGCCCATCGTGCCGGAGGGCTTCACCTTCTGGGACTACAAGGCGGGGCGCTTCCCCAAGAACCAGGGCATGCGCATCGACTTCATCCTGGGCTCCCGCACCTTCGCCGATGCCGTCACCGGGGCGTCCATCGACCGCGACGAGCGCAAGGGGGACGCCCCGAGCGACCACGTCCCCGTCGTGTGCGATATCGATCCCTCCCTGCTCGGCGACACCTTCGAGGACGAGTACGACCGGCCGATGGTGTTCTGACGCGTAGCGCCGCCCGCCCCGCACCAGCACGGTGTCGGAGGAGAAAGTTAGACTGGTGGGCATGTCAGAGTTCCTGCGCGTCGCCTCCGTCAACGTCAACGGCATCCGTGCCGCCTTCCGCAAGGGCATGGGCGACTGGCTCGAGCGCCGGGACATCGACGTGCTCGCGATGCAGGAGGTGCGCGCGGACGACTCGCACCTGCTCGAGCTGCTCGGCGACGGCTGGCACATCCTGCACGATCCCTGCCAGATCAAGGGCCGCGCCGGCGTCGCGATCGCGAGCCGCGTGCCCGCCGCCGAGCACCGAGTGGGCCTCGGAGCGCTCGACGCGCAGGAGAGCATCCAGTCGTCGGGCCGCTGGCTGGAGGCCGACTTCGAGCTCGGCGGCTCCCCCTTCACCGTGATCAGCAACTACACGCACTCCGGCGAGGTCGACACCCCGCGGCAGGAGGCGAAGTGGGCCTTCCTCGAAGCCATGGGCGTGCGCATGAACGAGCTCATCGAGGAGCGCGACCTCGTCGCCATCGTCGGCGACTTCAACGTGGGTCATCGCGAGTTCGACATCAAGAACTGGCGCGGCAACGTGAAGCGCTCCGGCTTCCTGCCCCGCGAGCGCGCCTACTTCGACCGCTTCTTCGGCCCTCGCGGCGAGGCCGTGCTGGGCGTCGACGGCACCGAGGGCCCCGGCTTCGGCTGGGTCGACGTGGGCCGCCGCTTCCACGGCGAGATCGACGGCCCCTACACCTGGTGGTCCAACCGCGGCCAGGCGTTCGACAACGACACGGGCTGGCGCATCGACTACCACGTGGTCACCCCGACGCTCGCGGAGCGGGTGGAGAACTACGCCATCGATCGCGCGGCCTCCTACGCCGAGCGATGGTCGGATCACGCGCCCGTCATCGTCGACTACCGCGTCTGAACCTCGCGGTGCGGGACCGGATCCCGTTCCTCGCAGGCGTCCATCCGCGGCCGGTGCTGCGCGGGGGCCGCTCCCGCCAGTCCCAGCCAGGCTGCTCGGCCCGGAATCCGGCCCCGCACCGCTCACCTTCTTCAGGCGGCATCACCGCCTAGGCCTCGTTTGCAAGGGAAAGAGAACCCCACACCATGACCGATAGCTCCACCCCGTCCAAGCCCGTCCTCTTCTCCGGCATGCAGCCCTCCAGCGACTCGCTGCAGCTCGGCAACTACATCGGCGCGCTCAGCCAGTGGACGCAGATGCAGGAGGACTACGACGCCTTCTTCTGCGTGGTCAACCTGCACGCGATCACCGTGCCGCAGGATCCCGCCGAACTCGTGGCCCGCACCCGCCGCACCGCCGCCCAGTACATCGCGGCGGGCATCGACCCCCGGAAGTCCACGCTCTTCGTGCAGTCGCAGGTGCCGGCGCACGCCGAACTGGCCTGGGTGCTCAACACCGTCACCGGCTTCGGCGAGGCCAGCCGCATGACCCAGTTCAAGGACAAGTCGCAGAAGCAGGGCGCGGACGCCGCCTCGGTGGGCCTCTTCACCTATCCGATCCTCATGGCCGCCGACATCCTGCTCTACCAGGCCGAGAGCGTGCCGGTGGGCGAGGATCAGCGCCAGCACGTCGAGCTGACCCGCGACCTCGCGGCGCGCTTCAACTCGCGCTTCGGCGAGACCTTCGTGGTGCCCGAGGCGCAGATCCCGAAGGGCACCGCGAAGATCTACGACCTGCAGGAGCCGACCGCGAAGATGTCGAAGTCGGCCGAGACCGAGGCCGGCCTCATCAAGGTGCTGGATCCCGCGAACGTGACGAAGAAGAAGATCATGCGCGCGGTCACCGACGCCGACGGCGAGATCCGCTTCGACCGCGAGGCGAAGCCCGGGGTCTCGAACCTGCTCACCATCTACTCGGTGCTGTCGGGGCGTTCGATCGACTCGGTGGTCGAGGAGTACTCGGGACGCGGCTACGGCGACCTCAAGAAGGGCCTCGTCGAGGTGGTCGAGGAGAGCCTCGCCCCGGTCCGTGCGCGCACGGAGGAGCTGCTGGCGGATCCCGCCGAGCTCGACCGCCTGCTCGCCGGGGCCGCGGATCGCGCCAACGAGGTGGCGAACCGCACTCTCGACCTGGTCTACGACCGGATCGGCCTGCTGCGCGGCTGAGCCGGGGCGTGCTGGAGGGGCGACCCGGCTCCGTCAGCACGGGCCCGCTCGCACGAAACCGAGCCCACTGCCCGAACCCGCATGAATTGTCGGCGCTGAAGGACTCGGGCTCGCGCAACGGGCTCGGTGTCGACGGGATCCGGGCCGGGCCCGCCTACGGCACGAGCACCGCGCGCCCCTGCACGCGGCCGTGGTGCAGATCGTCGAACGCGCGCACCGCGTCGTCGAGCGGGTAGCGCACCACCTCGACGCCGATCTTGCCCGCCCGCGCGAGCCCGAGCACCTCCAGCAGCTCCGCACGGGTGCCGCCGTAGGCGCGCTCGATGTTGACTCCCCAGGGGATCTCGCTCGCGGCCGCGGCGTAGGTGAACGCACCGCCGCCCAGGCCCACGAAGCGGATCGCACCGCCGCCGCGCACGACGGCGAGCGCCAGCTCCACGGTGGGCTGCACGCCGACGAAATCGAGCACCACATCGGCGCCCAGGCCGCCGGTCTCCTGCAGGATGCGGGCGGCGGCACTCGCGTCGCTCGGCAGCGCGAGATCGGCGCCGTGGGTCTCCGCGAAGGCCAGCTTCTCGGGGTCGGTATCGAGCGCGATGATCCTCGCGCCCGTGGTCGCGGCGAGGATCTGCAGCGCCATGTGGCCGAGCCCGCCGAGGCCGATCGTGACGACGGTGGCGTCGCCGGTCATGCGATCCCGCACCGAGTTGATGGCGTGCATCGGGGTCAGTGCGGCGTCGGCGAGCGGTGCCGCGGCGACGGGATCCAGGCCCCCGAGGGGCAGCAGGTGATGCGCCTTCACCGCGATGTAGTCGGCCATGCCGCCCGGGCTGCCGATGCCCGGCGAGAGCGGCGCGAGGGCCGCTCTCGGGTAGTAGACCTCGCACTGGTTGTCGCGGCCCGCGAGGCACTCCCGGCATCGCCCGCAGCACAGGATCAGCGCCACGATCGCGCCCTCGCCCGGCTGCCAGCCCAGCACGTCGTCCCCCACCTGCTCGACGGTGCCCGCGACCTCGTGGCCCAGCGTGCCGCCGATCAGCGGATTGTCGTCGCCCATCCCGATGATGGTGATGTCGGAGTGGCAGAGGCCGGCGCCGCCGACCCTCAGCAGCACCTCGTCCGGTTCGATCTCGGGAACGGGCTTGTCCCAGATCTCGACGGTGTCGTTCTTCACGTAGGTCACTACGCGCATCGCTTCTCCTGTTCCGGCCGCGGGGCTCGCGGCCACGGTGGGTCAGGGCGTCGGATCGGCGTCCTCGCCTCCAGGGTACTCCTGAGCGCACCTTAAAGCATCAGCCGTTGCTTTTCATTCACGGGCCGTTCGCCTCGCCCGCCGTGGTTCCCCGATCCCGAAATCCTTAGACTGGGTCCATGACCGACGACGCCGTCAGCACCCGGTCCGCCGAGACCCCGCGCCGCTCGCCCCGCGCGCTCGCGGTGCTCCGGCGCACCCCGTTCACGGCGTCCTTCGTGCTCGCCATGCTGATCGCCGGCGCCGTCACCGGTACGCTGCTCTCCCCCGCCTCGGAGCAGCCGTGGTACCCGCAGGTGGCGACGGGTCTTCCCGCCTTCGCCGAGGGCCGCTGGTGGACGGTCCTCACATCGCCCTTCTTCGTGGGCCATCCGCTCATCTACCTCACCCTCCTGCCGCTCGTGGTGGGCGGCGCCGGCTGGGCCGAGTGGCGCTTCGGCACGCTGCGCACCGCCGGCCTCTTCGCCGCGGGCCACGTCGTCGGGGTGCTGGGGGCCGCGGGGATCCTCGCCCTCGTCTCGCAGAGCGGTTGGCCGTGGGCCGTACGGCTCTCGCAGACCTACGACGTGGGGCCCTCGTGCGGCGCGCTCGCCGCGCTGGTCTTCGCGATCGCGACGCTGCCCGCCCCGTGGCGGCTGCGGGCGCGCATCGCGATCGCGGTGTGGGTGGGCATCTCGGTGCTGTACCTGGGGCAGCTGCACGATCTCGAGCACGCGGTCGCGATGGTCGCGGCCCTCGCCGCGAGCGGCTGGCTGCCCGCGTTCCGGCACCCGGCCGGCCGGCCGGGCCGGCGCGAGTGGCGGCTCATCGGGCTCGCCGCACTCATCACGATCGGCGCCGTGCAGGTGCTCGACCTAGTCGTCCCCTACGACGGGCCGCTCGGCAGCAACGACCCCGCCGCCCCGCTCGTCGACGTCGCGATCGACGTGGTGATCATCCTGCTCATCGCGAACGGCATCCGGCAGGGCTACCGCGTCGCGTGGATCGCGGCGATCGTGCTGGGCGTCTTCAACGTGGCGACCGGTGTGCTCGGCCTGGCGCTGCTGCCGCTGCTCGTCGAGCTCGGCGGTCTCGACTCGCCGTCGGATGTGCTGGGCCTGCTGATCGCCCCGACCTTCTTCTGGTCGGCCACCCTGGTCCTGCTGATCGTGGGACGCAGCGCCTGGCGCGTGCGGCTGCGCACCTCCCGCCGAGAGCTCTCCTCCGATCCGCTGAGCCGGGAGCAGCTGATCGGGCGGCTGCGGCGCTTCGGCGGCGGCACGATCTCGTGGATGACCACCTGGGAGGCGAACAGCCGCGTCGGCGCTGCGGGCGGCGGCGCGGTCGCCTACCAGTCGCACGCCGGCGTGGCGGTGATGCTGGGCGACCCCATCGTGGACGACGCCTCGCGGGCCGACGCACTCGCCGGGTTCGAGCGGGCGGCGCAGCACGCCGGGCTGATCCCCTGCGTGTTCTCGGCGAACGGGGCCACCGCAGCCGCGCGGCCGCCCGGGTGGCGCTCGGTGATCGTGGCGGAGGACACCATCGTCGATCTGCCGGGGCTGGCCTTCACGGGCAAGGCGTGGGGCGCGGTGCGCACCGCGATGAACCGCGCCGGCCGGGAGGGCATCGAGTTCCGCATGGTGCGCCTGGCCGAGCAGCCGTGGAACGTGCTCGCGCAGGTGCGCGCGATCTCCGAGCAGTGGACCGGGGACCGGGGGCTGCCCGAGATGCGGTTCACGCTGGGCACGGTCGACGAGGCGCTGGATCCCGAGGCCCTCGTCGGTCTCGCGGTCGACCGGGAGGGCAGCCTGCACGGGGTCACCTCGTGGCTGCCGGTCTACGCGCCGGCGCCTCCCGACACGCACGGCTCGGTCCCGACCGCGGATCCGGAAGCGCGGGACGCGAACGAGGCGACCGGACACCCGGGCGTGCCGACCGGAGGCGGCGAGCCCCGCATCGCGGGCTGGACGCTCGATCTCATGCGGCGGCGAGACGGCGGCTTCGGCCCCGTCATGGAGTTCCTCATCGCCGCGTCGGCCCAGCACTTCTCCGAGGCGGGCTACGACTTCGTCTCGCTGTCGGGCGCCCCGCTCGTGCGGCCGGCACACGCCGAGGCCGGACCGGTGGATCAGGTGCTCGAGCAGATCGGCGGGCTCATCGAGCCGCTCTACGGGTTCAAGTCGCTGCACCGCTTCAAGCAGAAGTTCAACCCGCGGCACGAGTCGCTCCACCTGCTGTATCGGGACGAGGGGGATCTGCCCCGCATCGGCATCGCGCTCACCCGCGCCTACCTGCCCGACGCCTCGCTGCGCGATCTCGTCGCATCGGCGGCCGCGATCGGCCGCGCCGACTGATCAGCGCTTCGCTCCGCTCCCGACCCGCGTCCCGATCCGCACCGCCCGCCGCACCACCGATCCGCACCACCGATCCGCACCGTTCCGAAACCGCCTACAGTTGGGAATCATGTCCAGATTGCACGCGTTCCGCACCACGACCGGCGCCGTACTGAGCATCGCCGGCGAGATCCTCGGCCTGCTCCTGCAGCTCGTGCTCGTGTGGCTCGGCGCCCGCATCATCTGGGGCAGCGAGGGGCAGATCGACGAGGACGAGGCGGTCGTGCTGATCGTCTGGTGCCTCGTCGCGAGCCTGTACCTCGGCCTCACCCTGCTCTGGCTCAACATCCTCGTGCGCATCGACACCCCGGATCCCGCGGCCACGCGGCTGCTCGTGGGCCATCCGCTGACCCGGTTGCTGTCGATGGTGCTGACCTTCGGGGCGAGCCTGCTGGGGCTGACGGTCGCGCTCGACCTCATCACGAGCCTCGGCCAGGACGTGCACAACCCGTTCCTCGAGTTCAGCGCGGTGTGGGCCATGCTGCTCTCGTGGGTGCTGTTCAACTGGGGCTACGCGCGCATCTACTTCTCCCGCTTCCACCGCGCCGACCGGCCGCCGCTCGAGTTCCCCGAGACCGACGAGCCCCGCCTCGTCGACTTCGCCTACTTCGCGTTCACCAACGCGACCACGTTCTCGGTGTCCGATGTGAAGGTGGTGCAGACGCACATGCGCTGGACCGTCGTGTGGCACACGACGCTCGCGTTCTTCTTCAATGCGCTCATCATCGTGCTCACGATGAACGTGATCGCGAACGGCTCGCTCTTCACCGACCTCTTCGCGTAGCTCGGCCGTCCGCACCCGGTTCAAGGGTTTCCGAGCGGCGGAGAGCGAGGCCGAAGGCGCGGAGACTCCCGCGGGAGAACCCCTCTCGGCGAGTGGTCGTGCCGAGAGATCCGACGTAACAGAGCGGCACAGTGGAGCGCGGTCACATTCTGAGGGGTATGATGGGGAGCGTGTTCCGGGGTCGGTGAGAATCCGAACCGGCGGTACAGCCCGCGAACCTCGCACCTGCGAGGCCGAACCGGTGAGATTCCGGTGCCGACAGTGATGGCCGCGACGAGAGTCGCGGTCGAGTCTGGATGAGAGGAACACGGACTTCCGCGAATGCCGGAGTCCGTTGCAGCACCCCGGTCGCAGTATGGAAGAACGGGATGCTCGATCAGACGCTTATCGAAGACGCGATGCGTCGCGCGCTGATCATCTCGCGCCGCGGCCCGGCCGACGACCCCAACCCGCGGGTCGGCTGCGTGCTGCTCGACGCCGAGGGGCGCATCGTCGCCGAGGGCTGGCACCGGGGATCCGGCACCCCGCACGCCGAGATCGACGCGCTGCGGCAGCTGCCGGAGGCCTGGCGGCCCCGCGCGGCCGAACTCACCGCGGTCGTCTCCCTCGAGCCCTGCAACCACACCGGCCGCACCGGCCCCTGCGCCCTCGCCCTGCTCGAGTCGGGCATCGGGTCCGTCGCGTACGCGCTCGCCGATCCCGGCGCCGAGGCCGGCGGCGGGGCGGAGACCCTGCGCGCCGCCGGGGTCGAGGTGCGCGGCGGCGTGCTCCCCGGCGAGGCGAGGGCGGTGCTCGGGCCGTGGCTCGCCCGGCAGGCCGCTCCGGCGGTCGAGCGATCGGAGCGGGTCGACGGCGAGGCGGGATCGGGTTCCGACTCGCCTGCGGCTCGCTCGACCGGCGACGGACCGGCCGGCGGGGCGCTCACCCGCCCCCACGTGACCGTGAAGTGGGCGCAGACGCTCGACGGCCGCGCCGCCGCAGCCGACGGAACGAGCCGCTGGATCACCGGCGTCGACGCCCGGGCCGACGTGCACCGGCGCCGCGCCGAGGCCGACGCGATCCTCGTCGGCACCGGCACGCTCATCGCCGACGATCCGGCGCTCACGGCGCGCGCCGAACTCGGCGGCCTGCTCGTGCCCGCCGAGCAGCAGCCGGTCCCGGTCGTGATGGGGCACCGGACGATTCCCGACGGCGCCCGCGTGCGGCAGCACCCGGCACTCGCGGGCCGGGGCCTCGACGCCCCGCTGCACCTCACCGGCGACGATCTCGCCGCCGACCTCGCGGAGCTGCACGCCAGCGGGTACCGCCGCCTCTTCGTCGAGGGCGGCCCCACCGTCTCCAGTGCGTTCATCGCGGCGGGACTCGTGGACGACGTGCTCGTCTACATCGCCCCCGCACTGCTCGGCGGTCCGCGCCTCGCGCTCGGCGACCTGGGCATCGAGAGCATGAGCGGGATCGCGCAGCTGCGCGTCTCACGCACGGTGCAGCTCGGCGCCGATCTGCTCATCACGGCCACCATCGTCACGGATTCCACCACCACCACACCCGAGGAGGGTTGATCAATGTTCACCGGACTCATCGAGGAGATCGGCGAGATCGTCGCCGTCGAACCGGTCGGCGACTCGCTGCGCCTCACCATCGCGGGGCCGCTCGTCACCTCCGACGCGACGCACGGCGCCTCGATCTGCGTCTCCGGCGTCTGCCTCACCGTGATCGAGCGCGGCGACGCGCCCGACGGCCGCGGCGCCTTCACCGCGGATGTCATGCAGCAGTCGATCCGCATGTCCGCACTCGGCGAGCTGCGACCCGGCAGCGCCGTCAACCTCGAGCGCGCGGTGCGGGTCGACACCCGGCTCGGCGGACACATCGTGCAGGGCCACGTCGACGGCACGGCCGAGCTGCTCTCGGTGACGCCGCACGAGGCCTGGCGCACCCTGCGGTTCTCGCTCTCGCCCGAGCTGGCGCCGCTGCTCGTCGACAAGGGCTCCGTGACGCTCTCGGGCGTCTCCCTGACCGTCTCGGCGATCGCGCCGGAGCAGGACCCCGAGCAGTGGTTCGAGGTCTCGCTCATCCCGGAGACGCTCACGGCCACCACCCTCGGCGCGCTGCGGCCCGGCGACCGGGTGAACGTCGAGACCGACATCCTGGCGCGTCACGTCGCCCGCATGCTGCGGCTCGGGACCGCGGCCGACTTCTCCATCCCCACCACCGAAGGACACCCGTCATGAGCGATTCCAGCGCCACCCCCGGCATCTCGACCATCGAGGAGGCCGTCGCCGCGATCAAGGCCGGGCGCCCCATCATCGTCGCCGACAACGAGGATCGCGAGAACGAGGGCGACGTGATCCTCTCCGCGGAGCTCGCGACGCCGGAGACCATCGCGTGGACCGTGCAGCGCTCCTCGGGCCTGCTCTGCGCTCCGATGACGAACGAGATCGCGGATCAGCTCGAGTTGCCCATGATGGTGGAGTCCAACGAGGACGTGCGCGGCACCGCGTACACGGTGACGGTCGACGCCACTCACGGGGTGACGACCGGCATCAGCGCGAGCGATCGCGCCACCACGGTGCGGGCCCTCGCCAACCCCGACGCCGTCCCCGGCGACGTGCGCCGCCCGGGGCACGTGCTGCCGCTGCGCGCGGTCGACGGCGGCGTGCGCGCCCGCGACGGGCACACCGAGGCGAGCGTCGAGCTCATGCGGCTCGCCGGCCTGCGCCCCGTCGCGGTGATCGCCGAGATCGTGGCCGGCGACGGCGAGATGATGCGCCTGCCGGAGCTGCTCGAGCTGGGGCGGCGGGAGGACGTGCCGGTGATCACCATCGAGCGCCTCATCGCATACCTGAACGAGCATACGGGTACAGAGCCCGCTGTCGAGGAACCGCAGCACCGCAGCGTGAGCCTGCGCGCGAACACGCTGCTCCCGACGGAGCACGGCGAGTTCCGCGCGCTCGCGTACCGCGACCGCCGCATCGGAGTCGACCACATCGCGCTCGTCGCGCCGACCCCGGACGGGTCGCTGCCCGGCTCCGAGGCGCTCGTGCGCGTGCACTCGGAGTGCATCACCGGCGAGGCGTTCGGATCGCTGAAGTGCGAGTGCGGGCCCCAGCTCGACGCTGCTCTGGGCCTCGTCCACGAGCGCGGCGGCATCGTCGTATACCTCCGCGGGCATGAGGGGCGCGGCATCGGCCTGGCCAACAAGCTCCGCGCCTACCAGCTGCAGGAGCAGGGCCTCGACACGCTCGACGCCAATCTGCAGCTGGGCCTGCCCGCCGACGCCCGCGACTACTCGGCCGCCGCCGAGATCCTGTCCGATCTCGGCGTCGACCGCGTGCGGCTGCTCACCAACAACCCCGACAAGGTGGCGCAGTTGCGCGCCCACGGCATCGAGATCACGGAGCGCGTGCCGCTGCTCGTCGGGGTGACCGAGCAGAACATCGGCTATCTCTCGGCGAAGCGCGACCGCATGGGGCATCAGCTGCCGGGCGACGTGCGCGGCGCCTGACGGCACCGCGCCCCGCCTGCCGCCCCCCATCCCGCCCAAAGCGCGGGATCCACACCCATCCGAGATTCCGCGACCCGCTCGGCGGCAGCGGAAGGACCACCCCCGAAGGAGCAGTCATCATGAGCGGAGCTGGAGCCCCGAACCTCGCCGTCGACGCGGGCGATCTGCGCGTCGCCGTCATCGCCGGCAGCTGGCACGAGGAGATCATGTCGTCGCTGATCGAACGCGCCCGGGAGACCCTGGCCGAGGCCGGGGCCGAGCACGAGCTGTTCCGCGTGGCGGGAGCCTTCGAGCTGCCGCTGGCGGCGCAGGCTGCGCTCACCCCGGCGAACGAGGGCGGCGGCGGTTTCGACGCCGCGGTCTGCCTCGGCGTGATCATCCGGGGCGGCACGCCCCACTTCGACTACGTCTGCAACGCGGTCACCGACGGGCTGACCCGTGTGCAGCTCGACACCGGCAAGCCCGTCGGCTTCGGCGTGCTCACCACCGACACCGAGCAGCAGGCGCTCGACCGCTCGGGCCGACCCGGCGCTCCCGAGTCGAAGGGGCGCGAGGCCGCGGAGGCCGCACTGCACCTCGCGGTCGTCGCGCGCCGCATCCGCGAGACCGGGCTCGCCTAGCGGTCGCTCCCGGACGGCACCCCGAGTTCAGCCGGCACCCGCAGGGTCGGGCCGTCCCCGGTGCGCAGCGGGCCCGGCCCGTCATGCGGCGCGCAACGGGCGCTACCCGTCATCCTGCGCGCAACGGGCGCTACCCATCACCCTGCGCGCAGCGGGCGCTACCCATCACCCTGCGCGCAACGGGCGCGACCCGTCATCCTGCGCCAGCGGAGCGAGTCGCAGGATCCACCGCCACCGACCCGCGCATGAGGATGCGCGCGGTGCGGGCCAGGGAGGTCTCGACGGCGTGCGGGGCGTCGTCGGGCTCGGGATCGACCGCGCCCGAGTGCGTCACGACCGCTCCGGCGGTCACGACTCCGGACGGGGTGCCGATGCGCAGCGATCCGCCGAGGCGCCCGCCGCCCGCCGCCTCCGCCGCGATGCCGCCTGGGATCTCGGCGGCCGCCGCGAGGCACATGGCGGCCGTGCCGGGCACCGCGTTGTGGGTGCGCCCCATCGAGAGCGTGCGCGCGAGCACGTCGACCTCCGACGCCGGCAGCTCGACGCCGTCCAGCTGCCTCGAGGCCGCAGCGGGGGCGATCACGACCACCTTGGGCACCGCGAGCGGTGCCGCCTCGGGGTCGGTGCACATCCCCATCCGCACCGCGCCCGCGCGACGCAGCCGCTCGAGCAGCTCCATCGCCGCCGTGTTCGCGTCGAGCTCCGCGGGCAGCTCGGCCCCGGTGACGCCGACGTCGGCGGACGCGACGAGCACGAGCGGGTTCGTGGCGTCCACGAGCGAGACGCGCACCGCCCTGCCGTCGACCTCGATCTCCTCGACCGAGCGGCCGGTGGGCCGCAGGCCGGCGGTGCGGCTCCCGCCCGGATCGGGGTAGACGAGCTCGATGGGTGATCCCGTACCCGCGACGCCGGGGATCGAGAGCCCGCCCGGCACCGCCGCGAGCCCGCCCTGCACGGCGAGCCGCACGTCGACCCGCTTCCCGGTGTTGGTGTTCCAGAGGGCGAACCGCTGCGGCCCGTCGACACGCGCGATCAGTCCCGCGGCGAGTGCGAAGGGCACGACCGCCGACGAGAGATTGCCGCAGTTGCCCGCGTAGTCGACCACCGGCTCGTCGACCGAGACCTGCGCGAAGGTGTAGTCGAGGTCGATCCCCGGGCGCACGGAGCGATCGACCATCATCGCCTTCGACAGGGACGAGACCCCGCCGCCCATCCCGTCGAGCTGCCGACCGAAGCGGTCGGGCGATCCGAGGGCCGCGCACAGGATCCCATCGCGCTCGCGGAGCACCGCCGGATCGGCCGCGGGGTCTCCGGGCAGGGCGAGCCCGCCCGGCAGCGCCGCAGCGGCGAACATCAGGCCCTTGCTCGTGCCTCCCCGCACGAACATCGTCTCGATCCACCGCGTCATCGCGCCCCCTCGTCTCGGCTCCCCGGCCTGCTGCTCCCCGTCTCCGAGCCCCAGCCTAGGCGGTCGCGCGGGGCGGCGCTCTCGCCGAAGCGCTTTGCCAGGCGCGCTGGCTTAGAGTGGTGGCCGTGGCCGACAGATCAGACGACACCGCGGGCGACACCGTCCCCATTCCTCGGTCCCGGCGCGGTGCGCCCGCTCCGCAGCGCGGGCCGCGCGCGACCCTGAAGCAGCTGCTCCCCTATCTCTTCGAGCAGCGCGGCAAGCTGATCTTCATCGCCGCGCTCAGCGTGCTCGGGGCGCTCGCCTCGCTCGCCCAGCCGCTGCTCGTCGGCTCGGTGATCGAGCGCGTGCAGCAGTCCGCCGCCCTGGGCGGGCTGCTGTGGGCGCTCGTGGGGCTCGTGCTCGTGAGCGCCCTGCTCAACAGCTATCAGCACTACCTGCTGCAGTGCATGGGCGAGGGGGTCGTGCTCGCCAGCCGCAAGCGGCTCATCGCCAAGATCCTGCACCTGCCCATCTCGGAGTTCGACCGCCGCCGCACGGGCGATCTCGTGTCGCGCGTGGGCAGCGACACCACCCTGCTGCGCGCGGTGCTCACACAGGGACTCGTGGAGGCCGTCGGAGGCGCGCTGCTCTTCGTCGGCGCCCTCATCGGCATGCTCGTCATCGATCCGCTGCTCTTCGCCGTCACCTTCGGGGTGATCGCGGTGGCGATCGTGGTCGTGGTGGCGCTCTCCGCGCGGATCCGCCCCGCCGTCGCCCGCTCCCAGGAGAAGGTGGGCGACCTCGCCGCGGCGGTGGATCGTGCGATCGGCTCCGTGCGCACGATCCGCGCGGCCGGCGCCGCGAAGCGGGAGCAGCAGGACATCGAGGGCGAGGCCACCGAGGCGTACCGGCTCGGGATCAAGGTCGCCCGCATCTCGGCGCTCATCGTGCCCGTGTCGTTCATCGCGATGCAGGTGTCGTTCCTCGCGGTGCTGGGCATCGGGGGCTTCCGCGTGGCGACCGGCGCGATCACCATCGCGCAGCTGGTCACGTTCATCATCTTCCTGTTCCTCATGGTGATGCCGCTGGGACAGGCCTTCGGGGCGATCTCCGCGGTGAACCAGGCCCTCGGCGCGCTCGGCCGCATCCAGGAGATCACCGCGCTCCCCACCGAGACGGATCGGGACGAGCAGCTGTCGCCGCTCGGCCGCGTGGAGCCGCTCTCCGATTCAGGACTCGACTACGCCGCGGCGATCCGATTCTCCGATGTGCACTTCACCTACCGCTCGGCGGCTCCCGAGCGCGCCGATGCCCGGGAGCTGGTGCGCGGCGGCCGCGGCGGATCGCGACGCGACGCCGAGGCGGCCCCCGCCGAGATCGTCGAGACCCCGGTGCTGCACGGGGTGAGCTTCGAGGTGCCGCGGGGATCGCGCGTCGCGCTGGTCGGCCCCTCCGGCGCCGGCAAGTCGACCGTTCTGGCTCTGATCGAGCGCTTCTACGACCCGGATCGCGGCGCGGTCTCGCTCTACGGCGCCGACCTGCGCACCCTCGACCGCGCCGAGGCGCGGGCCCAGCTGGGGTACGTGGAGCAGGACGCGCCGGTGCTGGCGGGCAGTCTGCGCGACAACCTGCGCATCGCGGCGACCGACGCCTCGGACGCCGCATGCGAGCGGGTGCTGCGCGCCGTGAACCTCGGCGGGCTGCTGGATCGTTCGGTCCGCGCGGACCGCGCGGTTCCCGTCGAACAGGCGGTCGGCGCGGCGACGCCGGATCCCCAGGCCGAGGCGTCCTCGGCCCGCGGCCTCTCCGACGCGGAGCTCGCCGCCGCGCTCGACAGCCAGGTCGGCGAGAACGGGATCATGCTCTCGGGCGGCGAGAAGCAGCGCCTCGCGATCGCGCGCGCACTGCTCACCGCCCCGCCGATCCTGCTGCTCGACGAGTCGACGGCCAGCCTCGACGGCGTCAACGAGCGTCTCATGCGCGACGCGCTCGACTCGGTGGCCACCGGGCGCACGCTGGTCGTGATCGCGCATCGCCTCTCGACGGTGGTCGACTCCGACAAGATCGTGGTGCTCGACGACGGCCGAGTGGTGGGCGAGGGCACCCACGCCGAGCTGCTGGAGTCGACCCCGCTCTACCGCGAGCTCGCGCAGCATCAGCTGCTCGTGCCCGAGCAGTCGCCGACGGGACCGTAGAGCCGGCGGAGCGCCGGGTCTCGACTCGGGGTCCGGCTCCGCTGCACGGCTCTCCGCCGCGGGCGGAGCCCGGGTCTCGGCTCGTCACCGCGCTCCTCGCTCAGCCTTCGGGCGGCGCTCCGAGGCTCTCGAGAAGCGCCGAGATCGCGGGGCGGTACGAATCGATCGGCTCGCTCCCCGCGTCGGCGCGCACGGTGAGCAGGCCCGCCCCGGTGTCGACCACGGCGGCGATCCGCTCGGGCCCGTCGACGTGACGCACGCCGAGCCCCGAGGCGAGGGTCTCGGTGCGCAGCACCGGCTCCCCCTGGTCTCCGTCCACCGCTCCGTCCGAGGAGATCACCCGGGACTCCTCGCGCAGCCAGGCCAGCGCCGCACGGTCGCTCGAGCCCTGCAGCACGTCGAGCTCGACCCGCAGCCCCTGGTCGGGCGAGAGCAGCAGCACCCCGGTCTGCTCGTCGAGCAGCACCGACCAGTCCTTCAGCGGCGGCAGCGGCGGCCACTCGAAGAGGTCGCGCACGAGCGGCTGCACCACCCAGTCGCGTTCGGGCACGACGGTCGCCGCCGCTCCGATCTCGACGGGGCTCGCGCCGTCGGCGGTCTCGGCCTGCAGCTTCGCGTACTGCTCGGGTCCGAGCGTCACGGCGTACGCGACCGCGGCGACGACGAGGAGGAGCAGTGCGAGCACCACCGCGGTGACCCAGCGCCGCGCGCGGCCGGGGCGCCGCGACCCCTGCTCCTCCGTCTGCGCCACCGGCTCGGCGGGCTCCACCACCACCCGGCCCAGCGCCGCGCGCTTCCGCTCGCTCCGCCCGCTCATCGCTTCGACACCCGCCCCTTCGGCACGTTTCCGTCGAACAGCTGCGTCACGCTCACGAGCGTGAACCCGCGATCCCGCAGCCCGCGGATCACCACGCCCGCGTTGTCGACGGTCTCGGCGTGGATGTCGTGGAAGAGGATGATGTCGCCGGGCTCGGCCACGCCGACCGAGCGCTTCACCAGTTCCTCGCGTCCCGGCTTCTTCCAGTCGAGGGTGTCGATGGACCACAGGATCGCGGGCTGTCCCAGGCCGTCGAGCACCTTCTGATTCAGGGCACCGTAGGGCGGACGGTACATGCCGACGGTGCGACCGGTGAGATCGCCCAGCAGCTTCTCGACGTCGCGCACCTCTCGCCGGGCCTTCGCGAGGGAGAGGGTTGTGAGGTCGGGGTGGGTCATGGTGTGGCTCGCGATCTCGTGCCCCTCGCTCGCGACCCGCTGCGCCACCTCGGGCAGCGAGCGGATCGAGCGGCCCACCATGAAGAAGGTGGCGGCCGAGCGCTCCTCGCGCAGGGTGTCGAGCAGCTGTCCCGTGTAGGCGGACGGGCCGTCGTCGTAGGTCACCGCCACGCAGGCGAGCAGCCGGCAGTCGACGGCCTGGTCGGCGCTCCACTCCGGCAGCCCGACGAAGGGAGCACCCCGCTGCGCGTGCATCGCGGAGCCGAGCTCGCTCGTCCAGCCCGAGACCGTCGCGGCATCGACGTCGATCACCGTGGGGCCGCTCGTCGCCTCGACGCCCAGGCCGGCGAGCTCGGGAGCGGCGATCCCGGCGGGAAGAGTGAAGCGCGCACCGCTCTCGCCGAGCTGCGCGGCCTCGAGCGCGCGCTGCGCCAGGGCGAGCTGATCCTCGCCCGGCTCGGCCAGCGGTGCGGCGCTCAGCCCGCCGACATCCCTGCGCAGCAGCTCGGCGGCGCGATGCCACAGCTCTCCGGCGGCCTCCGCGGTCCACAGATCTCGATCCTCGTACACCTCGCCCGTCGCCAGGTCGGTGTAGAGGGTCACCGTCCGGTCTCGCGCGACTCCCGAGGAGTCGCCCGCCACGACGCGCATGGCCACGCCCACGTAGGCGCCGAACGCGGCGGTCACGTCGCAGACCGCCGTCACGCCGGCGCCGTCCACGGGCGCGGTCTCGGGGTCGGCGAGCAGCCGTTCGCCCGGCCAGCTCGCCGATCCCGGCACGCACCCGGCGTCCGACAGCCCGGCCGCCACGGGGAACACCTCGGGCGTGAACGTGCCGCCCGTCGCGGCGATCTGCTGCGCGAGCAGATCGGACACCCGCACGTTGAAGAGATGCCAGCCCGGGATCTCGACGTATCGGGCGTGGAACCGCGTGTGATCGTTGCGCACCCGCCGCTCGATGAATCCGAGCTCGGCGGCCGACGGCACGATCGCGTCGGAGGGCCCGCCTCCCACGGGTGCGGCTCCCGCGTCCGGGTGCTCGCCCGATCCCGGATCCTCGTCACCCGCCGACGGCTCGTCGGCGCGCACGAGCCGTGCGCCTGAGGCATCGCTCCAGCCCGGAGGGGACCAGCCCGCCACCGGCGGGATCTGCGCGCAGCCGATGAGCAGAGCGGCGGCGGCGAACACCGCTGCGGCGCGCACCGCGCGACCCGCGCCACGGCGATCGCGAGACACTGCGGCGCCCTGCGACATGGCCTCTCCTCGGTTCGTCCACCCCGGGCGGGGTGCCTGCTCCGAACGTACCGCCTTCCCCGGACATTCGCGGGGTTCGGCGCGCCGCGAATCCGCGGGGCGCCGGCCCGGCCCGGAATCGGTCCGAGCCGGGCCGCCGCTAGGAGCGGCGCAGGATCCAGTCGAAGCGGGGTTCGACAACGGCGCTGAAGGTCTTCGGCACCCACGCCATCGAGAGGAGCGCGGCGAGCACGATCCCGAGCGCCACGATGGCCAGCACCCCCGGAACCCCCAGGGCGCCGATGCGATCGATCGCGCCCGTCTCGCGGAGCACCCAGATGATCGGGCCGTGCAGCAGGTACACGTACAGGGTGCGGGATCCCCACGCGGTCATCGCGCTCTGACGCCGGGGGGTGATCACGAGGAGTGCGAGCGTCATCGCCGCCGCGACCGTCATCAGCGCGGCGGTCACGCCGGCGCCTCCCAGCATCACCCAGCCCCACTGGTCCGGGATCCACTCCCCGATGGGTGCGTTCGCGAACAGCCAGGTGTAGTCGTCGCGCCAGGTCAGCCACTTGTCGATGCGCCAGAACTCGCGCAGACCGGGGGTCAGGACGAAGGCCAGGGCGAGCGCCCCGAGCCCCGTCCACGCGGCGACGAGCGCTCCTCGCGACGGGCGCGCGAACCACTGCCCGTCGAGCCAGCCGCGTTCGCGGATCAGCCACCCCGCCACGAAGAACGGCAGGAAGGCGAGCGTGCGCGACGCCGAGAACTGCGTGCCGATCGCGGGCAGGATGCCGGACACGAGCGCGATGAGGATCGAGGTCAGCAGCGGCCACCGCAGCATCGCGATGTACGGCAGCAGGATGCGCATCGTCGCCAGCGTCACGAGGAACCAGAGCGTCCAGGCCGGCGAGACCAGGAAGTTCAGCCCCGGGGTCTTCTCCTCGACGGCGAAGTGGATCCCCGCCCAGATCGCCTCCCACGTCAGCCAGATCACCACGAGCTGGATGGTGGAGCGGAGGACCTTGGGCGACGACTCCGCGCGGGAGAACATGCCGGAGAGCAGGATCATCGCCGGCATGTGGAAGAGGTAGATGTAGGCGTACAGCGCGAAGCCGAGCTGCGAGTCGCCCCGCACCGTCGAGATGGCGTGGCCGACGACCACGAGCACGATCAGCAGGAAGCGCGCGTTGTCCCACACCGCGATGCGCGGTTTCGCGGTGGGCCGGGCCGTCGCGGTGGTCGGATCTGCGGTCACCCGCCCAGCCTACGCGACGGGTCCGGGTGCGCCGTCGCGTAGGCTGCGACTCGAAGCGCTCAGGCGGCCCGGAACGCCGCCCGGTGTGACGACCAGGTGATCGATGTTGGCGCGGCTCCCCGGAATCCGTCGATCGTGCAGTACCACGACGTTCGGGCCGGCGAATTCATTCAAATGCCGGCCGACCTTGGCCTCCCCGACCGCGCCCTGCTCCCATACCTGGGTGCTCGACCGCACGCGGGTGTCGACCGCGAGCGCGGCGATCACCCTGCCGGTGCGCCCGCCCCCGAACCTCTCGCGCACTCGCTGCTTCCAGGCCTCGGCCGCTGCCCGGTCCTTCGCTCGCCGCCGCTCATACTCGCGGAATGCGGATGCGCCTGCGCCGCCCTGCTCATCGCTCACCTCTCGAGCATGCCACAGCCGCGGAGCGCCCGTGCCCCCGCAGTCCCAACGCCCGGTTTGGTGTGCGCGAATCGCCCATTGGACGCGCGAATTACGGCGATCTGCGAACCTTCGATCACGCCAGCGGCCTCCGCCGGCGCAACGCGGCAACCCCGACGCGCCCCGGACGGCAGAAGCCCCCGCCGAGGCGGGGGCTTCGAGTGAGAGCCGCCTGTCGGATTTGAACCGACGACCTGTTCTTTACGAGGGAACTGCTCTACCCCTGAGCTAAGGCGGCGCGGTGCGGGATCGCTCTCGCACACAAGCAAATACTTTAGCACGCCGCGCGGGTCGTTCCGCACGCCGACGAGCTGCGGCCCCGGGCCCGCGCACCGCGGGACGCGGAGCCCGGGGCGCGGGGCGCGGGGCGCGGGGCAGCGCAGCGGGCCCGCACTCCGGGACACGCGGCCCGCTACGAGCAGCGGGGGTCGGCGGCGGGCACGGCACCCGTGAGCAGGTAGTCGTCGACCACACGATCGACGCACTCGCTCTCCCCGTAGGCGGTGTGCCCCTCGCCCTCGTAGGTGACGAGCACGCCGCTGTCGAGCTGCTGCGCGAGCGACTGCGCCCAGCGATACGGGGTCGCCGGATCGCCCGTGGTGCCGATGACGAGGATCGGGTCGGCTCCCTCGGCGGTCACCCCCGCGCGCTCCGTCGCCCCCTGCACCGGCCAGGCGGCGCAGGCGATGTCCCCGTATCCCTGGAAGCGGCCGATCGTAGGAGCGATCTCGGAGAGTTCCGCGGCCTCCGCGCGCATGCGCGCGGGATCCAGCCCACCCGGATAGTCGAGGCAGTTGATCGCCGAGAACGCCTCGGTCGAGTTGCTGAGGTACTGCCCGTCGACGCGATCGTAGTAGAAGTCGGCGAGCGAGAGCGCGACGTCGGCGTCACCCCGATCGACCGTCTCCCAGAGCCGGTCGAGATACCCCCAGTTGCTCTGGGCGTAGAGGGGGGTGATGATGGCGGTGAGCATGGTGCCCGCCGAGAGCATGCGCCCGTCGGATCCCTGCAGGGGCGTCTCGTCCACGCGATCGAGCAGGGCGCCGATGCTCGCCATCGCCTCGTCGACCGTGCCGCTCAACGGGCATCCGCTCCGCTGCAGGCAGTCGGCCGCGTACGCGCGCAGCGCGAGCTCGAAGCCGCGGGTCTGCTCGCGCACCACGTCGGCGAGCTCCGTCGTCGGGTCCATGGCCCCGTCGAGCACGAGTCGGCCGACGCGCTCCGGGAAGGCATCGGCGTAGCGCGCGCCGATGTACGTGCCGTACGAGAAGCCGAGGTAGTTGAGCGCGGGGTCCCCCGCGATCGCGCGGAGCATGTCGAGGTCGCGCACGGTCGAGGCGGTGTCGACGTGGCCGAGGAGCGCACCGGTGCCCGCCTCGCACGCCGCGCCGAAATCCCGGGACTCGTCGAGCGCCGCGGCGATCCACTCGTCGCTGCCGACCTCGAGGTCTCCGGCGTCGCCGAGCCCGAAGAGGTACTCGTCCATGCCGGCCGCGTCGAAGCAGCGCACGGGCGTCGACGCGCCCACTCCGCGCGGATCCCAGCCGATCACGTCGTACTCGCGCTGCACCGCCTCCGGGATGATGAAGTCGATGCTGTTCGCGACGTACTCTGCCCCCGAGGCCCCCGGACCTCCCGGGTTCACGAAGAGCGTGCCCGTCGGGTCGCCCCCGCTCGCGGGATGCTTCACGAGGCGCAGGGTGATCCGCTCCCCCGCGGGATCGCTCCAGTCGAGCGGCGCGTACACGTCGGCGCACTGCAGCCCGTCACCGCAGTCGGCCCAGTTCGGCTGCTGCGCCCCGTACCCCTCGACCGTGCCGTCCGGCTCCGCGGGCAGCGGACCGGGTCCGGCCGAGCCGCCCGCGCCCGACAGCAGCTGCGGCAGGATCCCGCACCCCGAGAAGCCGAGAGCGCAGGCGGCGAGGATCGCGACCGCCGCGCGCCACCCCCGCCGCCTCGGCGCGCCCGTCTCCGTCTCCGCCTCCGTCCGGCTCACCGCGGATCTCCTGCCACGAGCACACTCGCGAACAGCGCCTCGAGCACCAGGCCGGGCGTGATGCCCCGCCCCAGCCGTTCCCGAGCCGTCTCGACCGCGCTGACGGCGGCGAGCGCCCGGCGCGGCCCCCATCCCTCGGCCAGCTCGACGACGCGCGCCTTCTGCTCGCGGTTGACCAGTTCGAGAGCCCAGTCCTCGACGTCCCGGGCGTCTCCGCCCCCGCTCGCCCGCTCATCCTCGGATGCGCGACCCGCGCCGCCCGCGATCAGCGCCGTCAGCAGCACGTCGCGGTAGAGGGACAGCAGGTCGGTGAGGATGCGGTCGATCCCGTCGCGCAGGCTGCGCGTCGCGCGCCGCTTCTGGTCCTCCTCGAGCGCGCGCATCTGAGTGCGCATCTGGGGCGGGATCGCCGCGCCCGGCGCGAGGCCCAGGCTGCGCATGGCCTCGTCGCGCTCCTGCGCGTCGAGCTCCTCCGTGAGGGCGTCGGCATCGGCCTTGGCGACCGCCGAGAGGGAGGCGGCGGCCGTCATCGCATCCCCGAGGGTGTCCACGCTCAGCGCGATGGCGATCGTGCGGTCCCGGCGCTGCATCGCTTCGGGATCGCTCGCCAGGCGCCGGGCCATGCCGATGTGGCTCTGCGCGAGCCGCGCCGCCCGCTCGGCCTCGCGCGGGTCGATGCCGTCCCGCTCGTGCAGCAGGCCGGCGATGTCCGCCGCGCTCGGGGTGACCAAGCGCAGCGAGCGGGCCCTCGACCGGATCGTGGGCAGCAGATCGGCCTCGCTGGGCGCGCAGAGGATCCAGATCGTGCGCTCCGGGGGCTCCTCGAGCGCCTTGAGCAGCACGTTGGAGGTGCGCTCGGGCATGCGATCCGCGTCCTCGATGACGATGACGCGGTGGCGTCCCTCGGCGGGTGCGTAGTGGGCCGTGGTCACGATCTCGCGGGCGGCCCGGATGTCGATGAGCAGCTTCTGGGTCGTGAGCACCCCCAGGTCGGGGTGGGTGCGGGCCCGCACCTGCTCGGAGACCGCATCGCGCTCGGACTCGTCGCGGGCGATCAGCGCCGCGGCGAAGCGGAACGCGAGGTTGGATCGCCCGGAACCGGGCGGGCCGGTGATGAGCCAGGCGTGCGCGGGCGATCCACCCGGCTCGGCCGCCTGCTGCAGCGTGCGCACCGCGTCGGCCTGCCCCACGATCTCAGCCCAGAAGTCCACCTGAGAAGCGTATCGCGGGCGTCTGACAAGCGGCCCCGACGCGGGCGTCCACCATGCCGGTTTCCCCTCCGAGGTCCGCGCGTCGGCGGAGCCCAGGGACACGCTCAGCGGCATCACCGCGCAACGCGTTGCCCATAGCGGCTTCTCCTCCGTGCTCCGCACGTCGGCTGAGCGCAGGGGCGCGCTCAGCGCCGTCGCCGCGCAACGCTGCGCGTTCACCATAGCGGCCGGCCGGGGTGAAGATCCGGGTGAAGGTGGCTTCCCGGCGCTTCCATCCCCACCCCCGCTCGGTAAACTCGAAATCGGTCGGAAGCCCACTCCCCCCGGGCCGAAGACCGCATCCGAAGCGGCAATCCCCCGCCGCCGAGGAAAGAGCAGCCCCCGGCCCTGTCCCCCAGGCCACCGGGGGTTTATCTCTGCCCGCGTCAGGCGAGATCCACGTACTCGGCCTCGCCCACCGCGACCTCCGCGGCCCCGGCGCTCGCCTCCGCCGCGAGGGCCGCGAGAGGCGCCACCTCGTGCTCGGCCACCGCGTACCGCTGCCGCACGCGATCGCTGTAGTCCGCGGCCCCCACGCCGTAGCCGCGGCGCCTCGCCTCCGCCTCGATCTGCGGCGCGGCCTCGTAGCCCGAGGTCACGACGACCTCGCGGCGCAGCCCTCGGCGCAGGCGGGGAGCGCGCAGCACCGCCTCCGCCACCGAGGCGCGGTAGGCGCGGGTGAGGCCGCCCGCACCCAGCAGCACGCCGCCGAAGTACCGCGTCACCACCGCCACCACGTCGCTGAGGCCCGACGAGACGAGCGCGTCGAGCATCGGCGCCCCCGCGGTGCCGCTGGGCTCGCCGTCGTCGTTCGAGCGCTGCACGCGGCCGTCGGCGCCGAGCACGAAGGCCGAGCAGTGGTGCCGGGCTCGCGGGTGCTCCGCCCGCACGCGCGCGATCGCCGCACGCGCCTGCGCCTCGTCCGCCGCCCGCTCGAGACGGGCGATGAAGCGGGAGCGCGAGATCTCGATCTCTGCGTCGACCGGCACGGCGATCGTCTCATACTCCGCGCTCATGGCTCCATCCTCGCAGGTCGCGCGGCGGAGCGGAGCGACGGGCGGATCGACGGGCGGATCGACGGGCGGATCGACGGGCGGATCCGGATGCGCTCGGCCCGGTACGATCGAGGACATGGGCGAGAGCGTGCGCGTCGACACCTGGGTCTGGGGCGTGCGCCTGGCGAAGACCCGCAGCCAGGCCACGGCGGCTTGCCGCGCGGGGCACGTGCGGGTGAACGGCGCCGCCGCGAAGGCCGCCCAGCCCGTGCGACTGGGCGACGAGGTGCGCGTGCGCCTGCACGGCTTCGACCGCGTCTACCGGGTGACCGGGCTGCCCGTGCGGCGCGGCAGCGCGGCCGAGGCCGCGAAGCACTTCGAGGATCTCACCCCGCCGCCTCCGCCGCGCGTCGAAAGGCCGGCGGCCGTGGTGCGGGATCGGGGCGCGGGGCGCCCCACGAAGCGGGAGCGCCGCGAGATCGATCGGCTGCGGGGCCGCGACGCGACGGACTGAAGCGCCCCGCGAGCCCGAGCGCGGCGGATCAGCCCGGTTCCACGAGCGACCCCCGGAACCGCGGATCAGCCCTGCGGCGCGAACCTCTCGACGCGGAGCACGCACTCGAACTCCGCTTCGCCGAGCGCCATCTCGGTCGACCACTCGGCGGTCTCCCCCGCCTCGACACCGGTCAGGTCGACCTGCACGAGCCCCGCGGTGTCGCCCCCGTCCATGGCCGAGACGTAGATGCGGTAGTCCTGGGTCTCCGGATCGGGATTGGTGACGGTCCCGGCGACCTGCAGGGTGCCGTCCGACGGCTCGCAGCGCACGAGCTCGGCATCCTCGAGCGCCCCGGTGTATCCCTCGACCGATCCCGGCTCGGCCTGCACGTCGACGACCTGCTCGTCGGCCGCGCCGATCCGAGCCGGTGCGTCGTCGGCCCCGTCGGCCCCGGTGCAGCCGACGAGGGCGGTCGCCGCCACCACGGCGGTGGCGGCGACCAGAGCCCGCGTCAGCCTCATGCCGTCTCCCCGCGGGAGCGACGCGCCAGCAGCACCCCGCCCGCGATGAGCAGCAGTGCCCCTGCGGCTCCGAACAGCGTCAGCGTTCCCCAAGCGCCGCCGGTCTGCGCGAGCAGCTCGAAGTCGGAGGTCACGCTGTCGGTGTGCTCCACCTCCGTACCGCTCGGGTCGGTGGCGAAGACGACGGCGGTGTTCTTGACCGAGCCCCGCTCGACGTCCGCCGCCGTCAGACGGTACTCGGCCGTCGCGGTCGCCGACTCGCCGGGAAGGAGCACGCCGGCCGTGCCCGGCCACGCGAACCGCAGCACCCCCAGACCGGGCAGCGGATCCTCGACCCGCACGTCGCGCAGCGTCGTGTTGCCCTCGTTGGTCACCGTGAAGGAGTAGACGATCGTGCCGCCGACCCGGGCGTCGCCGCGCAGCGCGGCCGACTTCTCCAGGCTGATCTGCGACGCGGAGGGCAGCAGCGTGTTGTTGTCCACCTCGGGGGTGTCGACGGGATCGGAGGTGATCGGCTCGTCCGGGTTCTCGGGGTTGGCGGTCGGGGGCGGCGTCGCCCGGGCGATCGCCGTGTTCTTCACCTGGCCCGCGTCGACGTCGGCCTGCGTCACGGTGTACGTGGCCTTCGCCGTCGCCGACTGCCCGGGAGCGAGCACACCCGCCGATCCCGGCCAGGCGTACGACAGCTCGCTCAGGCCCCGCAGCTCGTCGATGATCTCGACCGCGGTCAGGGTGACGTTGCCGGTGTTGGTTGCCACCAGCGTGTACTCGATCACGCTGCCGACCGCGGCGGGCCCGCGCAGCTCGCTGCTCTTCGTGAGGGCGATGGACGGCTGTCCGGGCAGCGGCAGCGTGTGGGGATCGCTGTCGTCCACCTTCGGGCTCGGCACCGGCTGCGCCTCCGGATCCTCCGGATCGGTGGAGGGCGGCGGCGTGCCCTCGGCGGAGGCGATGTTGACGAGGGATCCGGAGTTCAGATCCTGCTGCGTCAGCGTGTAGCGAGCGCTCGCGGTCACCGACTCCTGCGGGCGGAGCACCCCGGGCGCCTCGGGATCCGGCCATGCCTCGGCGGCGATCGCGATCGGATCCCCGCTGATCAGCGGGTCCTCCAGCACGACATCGGTGAGCGTGACATTGCCCGTGTTCGTGATGGTGAACGTGTAGTCCACGAGCTCGCCGGCCTCGGCCGCGCCCGCCAGCGCACCCGACTTCTCGACCAGGATCACGGGGGTCCGCTCGAGATCCGTCACGACGCGGTCGCTGTCCTCGGGGTTGGGCGGCTGGATGGGGTTCTCCGGATCCTCCGGGTTGTAGGTCTCGGGAGGCGTGCCCGCCGTGCGCGCCGTGTTCTCGACCCACCCCCGGTCGATGAGCTCCTGCGTCAGCACGAGCGTCGCGGTGCCCGTCACCGACTCCTCCGGTTCGAGCGTGCCGACCCGGTTCGGCCACGCGTCGTCGGCGATCGTGACACCCGCCGGGAACATGGGGTCGGTGATCGTCACATCGCTGAGCGTCACGTTGCCCGTGTTCCGCGCGACGAAGGTGTAGGTCACCGTGTCCCCGGCCTCCGGGGAGGCCT
Organism: Leucobacter sp.; assembly: GCF_053528595.1. Taxonomy (NCBI): domain Bacteria; kingdom Bacillati; phylum Actinomycetota; class Actinomycetes; order Micrococcales; family Microbacteriaceae; genus Leucobacter; species Leucobacter sp. Next base: position 69,589 of record NZ_JAIVPF010000068.1, read on the forward strand.
CCGCATCGACGTCGACCACTGCGGTCTTCTCCAGCTCGATCGCGGGCGCGCTCGGCAGCGGGGTCGTCTCCTCGGCCGGCGGGGAGTCGATCGGCTCCTTCGGCTCCGGGGTCTCCGGATCCTCGGGATCGATCGTCGGCGGCGGTGTGCCGTGCGAGGTCGCGGTGTTGTGCACCACGCCCGCGTCGACATCGCCCTGCGTCAGCTCGTACTGCGCGGTGAGGATCACGACGTCGCCGGGGGCGAGTACGCCGGGGGCGCCGGGCCATGCCTCGTCCGGGACCGGCAGTGCCGAGCCGCCGAGCAGCGGGTCGACCACCTCGATGTCGGTCAGGGTGACGTTGCCGGTGTTCGTGACGGTGAAGGTGTAGGTCACCGTATCGCCCTCGGCGGCGCCGTCGTCGAGGGCTCCGTCCTTCTCGAGGCTCAGCTCGGGGTCGGCGGCGATGGGCTCGACGTGGCGGTCGTCGTCGGTCACCGGATCGCTGGGGATCCGGGGGCCGTCGGGATCCGCGGGGTCGATCGTCGGGGGCGGCGTGCCCTCGGCCTCGGCCTCGTTCGCGACCCACCCGCGGTCGACGTCGGCCTGCGTGAGCAGATACGGAGCCGTCACGCGCACCGAGTCGCCGGGCTCGAGCGTGCCCACCTCGGCGGCGGCGCTCTCGTCCCAGTGGTAGGTGTAGTCGGCGCCGGCGCCGAGCAGGTCGTCGGTGATGGCGAGATCCGTGAGGCTCGTCGTGCCGGTGTTGGTGACGATGAACTCGTAGACGACCGTGTCGCCCGCCTCGGCGAAGTCCTGGTCGGCCTGCACACGCTTGTCCAGCGAGATCGCCGGATCCCGGTCGAAGGTGACCGTCTCGGGATCCGTGTCCGTCACGGGGCCCGCGGGCGTCCCGGGTGCGGTCGGATCCTCGGGATCCTTCACGTTCGGCGGGGTGCCGGTCGCCGTGCCGACGTTGACCACGGCGCCCGCGCCGAGATCCTGCGGGGTGAGCGCGTAGGTGCCCGTGACCGTCACCCGCTCCCCCGGGGCGAGCACCTGCGGGGCCGTCGCCTCGGACCAGTCGGTGTCCGCGAGCACGAAACCGGGCAGGCCGTCGGTGATCGCGACGCCGGTCAGCGTGACGTTGCCGGTGTTGGTGGCGACGAGCGTGTACGAGACGGTGTCGCCGGCGACCGGGGTCTCGCCCTCGAACGGCGCGAGCACTCCGGTCTTCTCCAGGTCGATCCTCGCGTCGCGGGCGGGACCGGGAACGGTCACCTCCGAGGGCTGCTCGGGCTCGACCGGATCGCCCGGGTCACCGCCGGGGGGAACGCCCTGCGAGACGGCGGCGTTGTGCACGAAGCCGTTGTCGACATCGGCCTGCGTCACCGTGTAGACGGCGCTGACGGTCATCTTCTCGCCCGGCTTCAGCGTGCCCGCGGTTCCGCCCGCGGGCCACACCGCGCCGGTCAGCGAGACCTCGCCGCCGAGCAGCGGATCGACGACCTTCACGCCGGTCAGCGTCACGTCGCCGGTGTTCTCCACCTCGAAGTCGTAGACGATCTCGTCACCGGCCGCGGCGAAGGTCGTGCCCGCGGCGGCCGACTTCTCGATCGCGATCGCCGGGTTGTTCGAGATCGTGATGGTCTCGGTGTCTGTGTCGTTCACGACCGGGCCGGCCGGAGGGGTGCCGGTCGCGGTGGCGGTGTTCAGCACGCTGCCCGCGAGCGCGTGGGCGGGGGTGATCACCAGGTCTACCTGCGCGGTGAGGGTCTCACCGGGATCGAGCGCGAACGCCGCCGGCTGCGCGGGGTTCTCGGCGGTGCGGCCGGGCCAATCGGTGTAGCGGAAACCGGTCGCCCCGGCGAGTCCGTCCGCGATGGTCACGTCGGTCAGGGTGACGTTGCCGGCGTTCCTGGCGACGAGCGTGTAGGTGACGGTCTCGCCCTCTCGCACGCCCGAGGTCTTGCTCGCGTCCTTCGTCAGCTCGATCACGGGCGAGCGGGCGCCGAGCACCGTGTGGTCGGCCTCGTCCTCGACCGTGTCGCCCGCGGGTGACTTGCTGGTCACCCCGGCCGTGTTGTCGACCTGGCCCGCGTTGAGATCGGCCTGGGTCACCGTGTAGGTGCCCGTGAACTCGACCCACTCGCCCGGCTGCAGCCCCTGCGCGTACGCGTTCGGCGCACCCGACCACTCCGAGAACTCGAGCTCGCCGAGCTTCGGGTCCGTGATCAGCACGTCGGTCAGGGCCGTCGGGCCGGTGTTCTCGGCGCGCAGCACGTAGGTGATCGTGTCGCCCACGGCGCTGTAGCCCGCGGGATCGGGATCGGTGGTCTTGGTCAGGGTGATGTCTGAGCGATCGTTCGAGATCGTGCAGACGACATCGGAGCCCTTGAGGTTCGTCGGCTGCCCGATGGTCCACGGCCCTCCCGTGCGCGGGTCGCCGACCGCCGTGGCGGGGATCGTCTCCCCGGTCGTGTGGTCGATGCAGCTCATCGAGATGTCGTAGTTCCGCAGCTTCGCGCCGTTCAGGCCGCTCTCGCCGAGGGTGAAGCTGTCGCCGCCGGCCACGAATGCCGGGCCCGCCGAGATCGACTGCACCCCGGTGGCCGGGCCGCTCGTGTCACCGGACACGAAGCCGGGCCGCACGCCGCCGACGGGAGCGCCGAGGTAGCCCTGGCCCTCGATGCGCAGCCGGAACTCGTCGGAGGCCTGGAAGCGCCCGTTGGGGATGTCCTTCTTCAGCGAGATCATGTTGGGGTACGCGCAGCTCGCCATGTCGGTCATGGAGAAGCCGGACATGCTCAGCGACCAACCGGGAATCGCCTGCCCGTTCGCCGGGTTGACCTTCCCGATCTCGGTCGCGGTCGACACGAAGGCGTTGCCCATGTCCCCGAACGCGACGCCGTTGCCGTTGACGCTGATCGAGGCGATCTTGACCGGGTTGAACTGCGCCGTCGTCGAGGGCGTCGTGGGCACCAGGTCCGCGGTCAGCACGAAGATGTCCTGATTCGCCACGATCAGCAGGTCGCCCGACGAGCTGAAGGCGAAGTCGCCGTTGCCCGAGGTCAGCCCCTTCAGGGTGCCGACCTGGTACGCGGTCTGGGTGTTCGGGTCGTAGACGCCCATGGTCGCGTCCACACCGCTGCTGGCGAAGTAGTAGCGACCGTCGGCGGGGTTCACCGCTCCGCGGATCACCTGCGAGAAGGGCGAGGTGACCGTCCTGACGAGCGTCTCGTTGATGACGTCGTAGACGGCGAGGCGGTTGCCGCCGCTCCCGGCGGTCGCACCGTTGGTGATCGCGTAGGCCGTCGCGCCGCCGTGCGCGATCGCGAGGCCGTTGGCGTATCCCGTCAGCCCCGGGATGGTGAAGTCGCCGTCGGTGAGACGAGCACCGGTCTGGGCGTTGAAGGCGCGCACCTGGCCGTCGGAGTTGTTCGCGTAGACCACGGTGCCGTCGCAGACGAGCGGCGGCGAGACCGCCTGGGCCGGCACCGCCGTCAACGTGCCGCCGACCACCACCAGGGAGGTCGCGGCGACCGCGGTCGCC